>NZ_JASATH010000259.1:0-9009 GCF_038440215.1 Inquilinus sp. OTU3971
CCCCCCCCCCCCCCCCCCCCCCCCCCCCCCCCCCCCCCCCACCCCTCCCCCTCCCCCCTCCCGCAAGGGGAGGGGGAGGATTAAAGGCATAGATCGAGTCGAGTGGCGGTAGCCTGAAAGGCTCGGGCTGCGCCCCTTGACGTCTCGATGGCCGCCGAATCGGAAACGCAGCCGGCGAGGCCGCCTGACGGCGGACTCGCAGCGTCCGGTGCTCACGGCCTCTTGTCCGCTCCGCGCCGGTTCCCGGGGGCGGGGCCGCCGTCGGCCGTGTCATGCGCGGACAATCCCAGGCGCCGTGCCAGGGCGGGCGGCCTGAGCAGGGTGAAGCTGCTATGCTGCTTGGCATAGGCGGCCTGGCGCTGGAACTCGGCTTCCTCCGGATCGAGCTCGGCCGGTGGCGGAGGGGGATCGGGCGGCCCGGCTGCTGCGGAAGGCCCGGTGCCGCCGGGATCGGGCGGCCGGTCATCCATCGGCAGCTTGCGGAAGAGCCTGCCGCCGGGGGCGAAGATCTCGCCGGTGGTGGTGTTGAGGTTGTAGATCTCGTTCCCGGGCAGGCCGAGATCGGCGGCCGGGATGGTGCGGTAGGATCCGGGGGTAAAGTCGGATCTGTGCGGCGGCGGGGGCGGAGGGGCGGCTTGGCCGGGGACCTCGTCCCATGGCTTCGGGCCGGCGGCGGCCCGATCGGCCCGGGGCTTGGCCAGGGCCGGGTCGAGGCCATAGGCGATGGCGCTGTCAGCGAGGCCGATCTGGCGGCCCAGGCGCCGGATCAGGGTTGCGATCGGCAGGGCGGTGTCGGCGAGGTCGGCATCGATGCGGTCGTTCTCGGTCAGCCGTTCCCAGAGATCGGCGGTGAGCCGTTCCCGGGCCTCGGGCTTGACGACGGCGATGGCCTGGGACAGGCCCGCGGCGACGGCCTGGCGCCGGCGGTCCTTCCGGTCCTGCCGCCGGTCGGTGCCGGCCTCAGCCTTGCGCCGCGCCTCCTCCCGCTGCTGGCGCAGCCTGGCCTTCAGCGCGATGGCGCGGCGGATGCCGCGGAAGAGGCTGCTGAAGCCGGCCTCGGCCTTCCCGGCGCGGTCGAGATCGTCGGTCTTGAGGGCGGCCATGGCCCGGGCCTGGAAGCCCACGGCCATCTCCTCGGCGACAGCGGCCATGCGGGACAGCATCGCGAGGTCGGCCTCGTCCGTGGCCGGCGAAGCGGCAGAGGGAGTCCGGGCCTTGATCCCACGATCGACCATCCCTGCATTAGAACAAAACAAGAACTCAGAGTCAAGCGGAACCGCAGGACGGTGGCATCGTCACCGCGGCGTCCGGGGCCGGTAGCGCAGAATGTCGAGGGGCGGCGCCCCGCGACGTTCGCGGCCCGTGACAAAACCGCAAGATCCGCCGAGCGTGCCGTGCCGGCCTGCGCTGAACTGGCGCTGCCACGGAGGACGGAACGATGAAGGCGGCGCTTCGGAACCACCATGCCCGGATGCAGCGGGTGCTGGATCACATCGACCGGCATCTGGACGAGGATCTGGACCTGGACGCGCTGAGCGGCGTCGCCGCCTATTCGAAGTATCATTTCCACCGGCAGTTCACGGCGACCTTCGGGCTGTCCGTGCATCGCTATGTCCAGCTCGCCCGCATGAAGCGCGCTTCATACCGGCTGGCCTACCGGGACGCCCAGAGCGTGACGGACATCGCGATGGATGCCGGCTACGATGCGCCGGATGCCTTCGCCCGCGCCTTTCGCCAGCGGCTCGGGCAATCGCCGTCGTCGTTCCGGAAGTCTCCCGACTGGGAGCCGTGGCTTGCGGCCTTCGGGCCTCTCGACGATGCGAGGAGCAAGCTGATGCAGAAGACCTTTGCCGCCGGCGACGTGACGATCCGCGACGTGCCGCCGATGCCGGTGGCGATCCTGGAGCATCGGGGCGACCCGGCGACGTTGGGCGCCACCATCCAGCGGTTCATCGCGTGGCGCAAGGCCGCCGGCCTGCACCCCAGGACGAGCCCGACCTTCACCGTCTGGCGGTCCGAGCGGCGCCCGGCGTCGCCGGCCGATTACAGCGTGGACCTGTGCGCCGGGACCGACCGGCCGATCGAGGCGAAGGACGAGCCGATCAAGGCCGGCGAGATCCCCGGCGGACGCTGCGCGGTGCTGCGCGTCGTCGGCCACACCGACAATCTGGAGCCCGCCGCGCTGTTCCTGTATCGCGACTGGCTTCCGGCCAGCGGCGAGGACGCCCGCGACTTCCCGATCTATTGCCAGCGGCTGAGCTTCTTCCCGGAGGTGCCGGAGCACGAGGCGGTGGCGGAGCTGTTCCTGCCGCTGAAATAGCGCTCTGCGGCGACGCCCTGCCCCGCCCGGCCGCAGGAAACGGGCAGGCCGCGATCCACCCTCTGGTCTTCATGGGCTCACGGCCTAGACTGGCGGCCTGCGCCTGAGGAGACGGGACGATGGAAACGCGGGCGATCGCCTATGACTGCGACGAGACCAGGCTGACGGGGTATTTCGCCGACGCCGCGCCGCACCGGACCAAGCCGGGAATCCTGGTCGCGCATGAGGCCTTCGGGCTGAACGACCATATCCGGGCGCGGACGCGGCGGCTGGCCGAGCTCGGCTATGCCGCCTTCGCGCTCGACATGTATGGCGCCGAGGGATTGGCGCTGCCGGAAGCGGTGAGCCGCCATGTCGCGCTGATGTCCGCGCCGGGACTGATGCTGGCCCGGGCGGACGCCGGGTTCGGCGTGCTGACGGCCCAGCCCGGCGTGGACCGGGAGCGGACGGCCGCGATCGGCTTCTGCCAGGGCGGGATCACCGCCCTCGAGCTGGCGCGCGGCGGGGCGCCCGTGCGCTGCGCCGTCGGCTTCCATCCGGGCCTGATGCGCCCCGCGGGAAGCCCGGACCGGCCGATCCGGGCGAAGGTGCTGATGATGATCGGCGACCAGGACCCCGACGTGCCGCCGGCGGACAGGGCCGCCTTCGCGGCGGAGATGCAGGCAAAGCAGGCGGACTGGCAGCTGCATCTGTTCGGCGGGGTCGGCCATGCCTACACCAACCCCGACGCCGACCGGCTGAACCGGCCCGGCTACGGCTACGATGCCGCCGCGGACAGGCGGTCATGGGCGATGATGCTGGCGCTGTTCGGGGAGGTGTTCGAGGGGGCTGCGGGCGGTGAGGGCGGGGACAATCGGTGAGGGCACCGACGTTGGGGGCGGTGGAGGTACGCCTCAACCCGGGGCATGACGAGGCGCGACGGGCGTCGTTCGACGAGCCTCCGGGGATGATCTTGTTCGCAGGGAAACAGAGCGTACCGAGGCCGGCAGAGATGCGTCAAAAGCGGTCGCCGGGGGCGTCTTAGAAGGGGACATACGCCGCCAAGCCTGCCGGAATCGTAGCCCGTCCCAGGTAGTGGCCAGGCTGAAGCACCCCAATTGCAGACATTGGCATCCGACTGTCATCGCAGGCGAACAATCTGTGCATCGGCCTCCTAAATAGCCGGAAGGCGTGCGCCAGCCAGCCTGGCCGCAGCCATCGCCTTTGAGAGAGGATCTGACATCTCCGGCCTAATCTCCGTTATGCATAGTAGCGCCTCGGCGAGATCAGAGCCGACTCCTGCCGGGATACGAAAAGCTAGCCTTTCTAGCCATCGGACGAGACTATTTCGCGCCGCTTTTCTGTCTGGATAGGCCTGAGCGCACTCGATCAAACGGAATACGCATTCCAAGACTATCGCGGCCTCGTCTGCACTGCTACACTTGTCGACGCATAGGTCGGCGACAGCGTCCGCTAGAGCTACATCCTTGAGTTGGACCGTGATGCTTGCTGCGAGTGCAAGCGCTGAATTGATAGGCGGATCGGCAACCGAGCGTTTATCCAAACGAATGAGATCAAGGATTGTGCCAATCTTTGGTGCGATCTCCGGCGGAACTCCAAAAGAATATAAAAGCTGACCAATGAAGAGAAAATGGTCGAGGGTCGGATCCGCAAAAAATGCTTTGTAGGCGTTGGTAAGCGGACCTTCCACTGAAAGATCGGCCTGGACAGGCCGTGGAACGCCCTCCAGCACGGAGGGAAATGTCATCGCCGGTCCAATTTTCTGCTCATTGATCCAGGCAAGGACAGACTCAAGCCGCTGGGTCCAAGCGTAGGGCACCTCCTTTCCCAGAATTGAGGCAATGGCATTTCGTACTCGACCGACAGCGTCTGCAATTAGGAAGTTCGAGAATATCCATTCCGGCCGCCAGCGTGGCTCGTCTCCCATCTCGGCTAGCACCGACGCAAAGTAAGTCCTTCCAGCCACCCGGAGGGCCCACCCCACTAGATTATCCGGTTCAATTTTCTCGAGGTCACAGGTGCGCACTATCAGTGACGCATGCGCAGCAGCCGCGAGTCGTCGCCAGAAAACCGGGCGCCCTCGTAAAGATTGGTGCTCGGAAAAATGAGCACTTGCAATGATAAACGCAGCGGCGAATATGCTGCAGGTACTAGTCAGGTGGTTCATATCACCGAAAAGACGTTCCAGCACCCTCTCGCCGAGTTCTGAGAAGCGGCTGTCCCGAGCGAGAGCATCGGCGCACAATTCAAATGCGCCGATCAGCGCAAAGTGATCATCAAGCGACAAACTTTTATCGATCATTAAGCACAGTGAGTCCACGTCGATGGAACGCAGCAGTCCGAGCGGTACCAATGCGCTGGAGGAGAATGTTAATGACGTTGCCAGAAAGGCACGAAGCGGTTCCGCGGCAAGCCGGTCTTGGCGCACAATCATGAGTTCGTGCGTTAGGTAATCAGAAAAATTGCTGGAGGATAGAATAGGGGCCGTCAAATTATCCCAATGTCGGGCGTCCTCCGGCAATAGATCACGCTTGCCAACCTGCTGGACCGCCACGCGAGCTTCCAGTCTCTCAACAAAGCTCTCCGGTGATGACGACAGTATGGACGTCACGTCATGGAAGTCAGTATGATCAAAATCGGTTTTACCAATTCGCGCGCGTATTTCTTTGATCACCGCGGGAAATAAAGTATTTCGTTCGAACAGAACTTCTACAATTTGGCTGCGTCGCTCGACAATGGTGGTCAGTAGGGCCGCATGCCGAAAACGCCACCGCCGTCTGCCAAGCGTAACGACACCCGCGTAATCGTCAGATATAGAAATTCTGGCTCCGCGAATCTTTGGAAGGGCAACGGAACGCCCTTTGTCAGCCGTCCGGGCAAAGGCCGCAAACAGATCCTCGCGCCGGCAAACTAGATTGTCCGCCAACTGGATCGGGTGCTCAAGTTCGAGATCGAAGCGGCCGGCAATCGCACCATCTGCAAGCACATCAGATTTGACTTGCGAAGAAAGCCGGTCCAGGACGAAGGCGGCCTTGATGCGAGCAAGTTCAGATAGCTGCGTCATCCTCGTTCTCCGCGTCTTCGGAATTCAGAATGAGAGATCGGATAAAATCAATGATTTCACGATAAAAATCTGGAGAGAGCTGTCTCATCGGCTCGAATATTTTCGACTCCAACCACTGGTGATAAGCGTTTAATACGTGGATATCACCAAGCTCAAATGGCATCGCAAGTCTGCCGGGAATCATACGCTTCACGACCCCTGCCCAACCAGGAGGAGGATTCCCGGTCCAACATGCGAGCCAAGCTTCGGGTTGGGGCGCCAACTCCATGACGAGATCCGAGAGGGCGGCTGCTCGCACCGCGTCTTCCTCCCTTTGCCAGATCTGCATGATGGCGGACTTCGTTTCGATCGCGAGGGTTGCGAGCCAAGCAACCTCTGTTGGAAAGCGTGGAAAGTCGGCTATCCGCGCCAAATCTAGGTTCTCCCTAAGCGCACGAAACTCACGAGATGCGTCCCTACGACTACGCAGGACTGCGTTCGCGATCTCGTCTGCATCAATCGGCATGAGCATCGCCCCGGCGACGCGGAGGCGATGCCTAGCCGTCCGCCTTTCGGCCTCCGTCACCAACTCACGTGCGAAAAGCTCCTCGATAAGGTCAAGCGAGGTGACGATACGCGCACGATAGCCGGTTCGATCCTGCGCAAATGGCTCTTTGTTCAGGGCTCTGTCGTCGAAAACCACGGCATCAGCATCACAGAGGTCATACAGCAAGTGAATAGTCGATAGATCGGATCGCTTCTCATCATCCTCCCCACCGGAACGACGCGGGCCGAAGATAATCTTGCCCGCGGTGTGTGCGCTACGTACCGCCGCGCGGATTTCATCAATCACATGCAGTACATCACCGACGTGCCGGTCATGCTCGATAAGCGTCGTAGCTTCCCGTTCTGCGCTGGCCTCGATGTAGACTTCGGAGAACTGGTCTAGCACCGAATCAAACAGGTTCGTCGTTTGCAGGTAGTTGAGAGCGAGATCGTCTATGAACAGCGGTCGTTTGACGTCGGGGCGCCCCCCCATCGGCCAACCCCGGTCCTGAACCAAAAAATACCCTTTGGCGGTCTCCTCAGTTGCCTCGTCGAGCCCTCCTAGATCGACTAAGACCTCCAGCAAGCCATGCATGTCGGCCAGCAGTGCTGCATGGCTCGACATGTCGGCGTCTTCCATATCGAGGCCGATCCGGTGAACAGGTGCAGGTCGCAGGACCACACCACCGGCAGCATCAGCAGCATGCACCAACGCTGCCAGATCGACGCCAATCTCATCCGCAAGGGAGCGCGAACCAGGGCTTGGTGTGGGAGCAATGCTGACTCGCCTCGCCGCGATTGCGTCACGTATTTGTGTGGCTCGCTTCAACCGTGATTTCTGAAAACTGCGTATACGGCGGCGGCCCTCGAAAAGTTCAAGGAGCGCCCCCGCCGGCAACACAATCTCGGGCATGAACGAAAGCACTTTAGGAAGTAGCCCGAGCCAGCCGAGCACCAGCAAGCTGGTGGCGTCGATGGCGATGCGGCGGGCCTCGCCTAAACGATCTGGGGCTCTCCGGCCGCTGAACAGGGGGATCGCCGCCATCCGTCGCGGATCGGTCGAGACGGCATTGCGCACCAGATTTCCGAGTATCGCTTCGACGAGTGTCATGCGCAGGCTTGGCGCCGCGATGACGAGAGGAAGATCACCGCGCGCTATGCCGTCATTGACAGTTCGGCTCTGCTGGTTCCAGTCGGACTGCTGATTCAGCAGCTCTTTCAGTTCGAACCGCCTCACCGGTCCGTCTTCGCCCGAGAGATCGACCGCGCGGCGGAACCATTCCTGCGCATCGGCGAGTGTACCTTCAATGCCCTCGTCAATGGTCAGAAGATAGGCGCCCAGCAGAACCTCTGGGTCGCTACCGCTCTTCTGAATCGCAGCTTTCAGCAAATCCATCATAGGCCCGTGACCTGAAGCCTGTGCCGTCTGTGCTGCCCGAATCAGCGTCGTGCCTTTGAGGCGATCGGCCATTTCCAGGTGAGCCGCCAATGGTTGCGCCAGCAACTCCCATTCGCCCGTTTCTATCGCGATCGCGATTTCCAGCTGTAGGGCACGGTTAGAGGGCGCATGCGCGCGCAGATACTCGGTTTGACGACCGGCTTCATCAAGCCTCCCCAGCCGAAACAACTCCCAGCCATAGTCGCGCGTTATGCTTGGATACTGAACAAGGAGGAACGCATGCGCCTCGACGACACGAACAAAATTCGCGTGGTCGCCCGCATTGTGAGAGGCCTCGGCGGCGAGTGCGATGTCCTGAGGATCGTTTGTGTGGCGATAAAGTTCCTCAGCATAGCGCGCAAGCGCGCCATGATCATTTTTTCGGCTCAGTTCTCGAACCAACGCCCGCAGTGCTTCAGTTCTCCCCGTCTCCTCAAAAACTCGCAAGTACTCTTGTACAGGGTCAGCCCCCCTTCGCGTTTGCAATTTCTGCCTCAAGTCCGGAAACGAAGGCATGATCGAAAAGTGCACGATTTTGGTCAATAATAACCGATGCCGTGGCAACGTCACCAGCTAGGATCAGCGCCTGTATTTCGAGCGACAGCACTCCCGATCTTCCGAATGTGGCTTCGAGAGCTTCACGATGTCTAGCAATAAGAGCCGCCACTGCCTTAGGATCGTCACCGTGCATGCGCAGGACGAGCGCGGCTCGCAACTCATCGTCGGCTAACCCCCCTAGCTGCTCACGGCGCGCAAGATATTGGGCAACAGGCGACGAGTCGAAGTCCTTTATAAATACGAATGCGAACTGCAGTTTATCGAGTGCAGTCTCGGGCGAAGACATATCGGCGCACAGTTGTGCCACGGCTCGCGCTTTACGGTGTGGATGGAGAAGTTGGCACCACAGCAAGTAGGCGACTGCAATCCGGCTTGCTTGTTGGAGTTGAAGATGTCTTGCAATGGGTTGGAGTCGCGTGAGATCGGTGATTGCAAGCTCAAGCTGCTCGGTGGCGACCGTTTCCGAGACGATAACGCGCGCAGACCGCACATCCAACGGCAGTCCTTGCAGAGGCAGTGCTTGATCCGGCTTCGGCAAGAGACAGGCTAGGCGCACTGTTCCCCTCAGCAGCAAAAAATACGGCGCTTCCTCGATTATCGCTTCTGAAGCTGCCGCCAGTGCGTCGCGCGCAGCCTCGGTCCTGTCCGCTTGGAGGTGAATGAGCGAAAGGCTATGCAAGCCATTGGCCGTAAGGTCGGCAACGCTCATCCCGTTTTCGTTGAACCACTGCAGCGCAGCATCTGCACCTCGGTGGCGAAAGAGAATGTTGAGAAGCGTGGAGCGGCTGTCGGCATCCCTGCGGTCGCGTAGCAGAAGAAGCGCGCCATCTATATCGCCGCGGGCCTCAGCAAGGCGGGCGCGAGCGAGAATATCACTGTCTGGGCCGGACAGCTCGACCGCTGCGGCGAGGAACCGGTCAGCGGCATCTATCACGCCGCGCACAGCTGCGCTGCGGGCTGCTCGCAGCAATACTCGCCTCCGTAGGCTTGGCGAGACCTTTCCATACTTCCCTGAAGCAAGATCCTCGCCAAGGGCTGCGAAGCGGTCGGTTCTTGCAGTTTCGGGAAACAGCGAGCGCTTTAACGCCAGCTCATATTGACTCG
>NZ_JASATH010000260.1:0-8937 GCF_038440215.1 Inquilinus sp. OTU3971
CCCCCTTGGGGGGGGGCCCACCCCGCGGCACCGGGGTTTGTTGGCCCACGTCGCTGCGCTCCTCGCCATGACGGGAAAGGGACGGAAGAGTCGATCTCAAAGATCGATGGCCTAAGAAGGCTGGCGGGCGGGGCGTGATACCTGGCGCGGGCAGCCGGCGGCGCCCGGCACGGTCCCCGTGCCGGGCGTCTCTCCGCCCAATCATGCAGCCATTCGTCGGCAAGCGTGCTCCCGGTCCTTGCGCCCGGCCGGGTCCTCGCCGGGCGGCGCCGTCGCAGGCGGGCCGGGGCCAGCACCTCCCTGCTCTCCCCCTGCAGAAGGAGGAGGAACCGGCCGGGGCGGTGCCACGGCGGCTTGGGGCGGCTCCGGACCGCCGGCCGCGCAGGCGGTGGTGTCGGAGGCGCTGCGCTCACTCCCGGGCGGACCGGAGGTCCCGCGGGTGTCCCTGGCGGCCGGGCCGCCCTGCGGATCGGCCTTGCCGGTCCCGGCCGGCCCGGCACCGCCGGGTCCATGCG
Source organism: Inquilinus sp. OTU3971 (assembly GCF_038440215.1). Taxonomy (NCBI): domain Bacteria; kingdom Pseudomonadati; phylum Pseudomonadota; class Alphaproteobacteria; order Rhodospirillales; family Rhodospirillaceae; genus Inquilinus; species Inquilinus sp. OTU3971. Next base: position 516 of record NZ_JASATH010000260.1, read on the forward strand.
GCGGCAGGCCGAGGTCGCGGCGGAGCCGGGCGATCAGGACCTCGATCGGCAGGACGGTGTCGGCGAGATCGACGTCGATGCGCTCGTCCTCTGTGAGCCGTTCCCAGAGTTCGGTGGTCAGCCGCTCCCTGGCCTCGGGCTTCTCGGCGGCGATGGCGTCGGAGACACCCTCGGCGACGGCACGGCGCCGGCGGTCTTTTTCGTCCTGCCGCCGATTCCTGCGGTCTTCGGCCTTGCGCTGCGCCTCCTCCCGCTGCTGGCGCAGCCTGACCTTCAGCGCGATGGCGCGGCGGATGCCGAGAAAGAGATTGCTGAAGCGGGTCTCGGCCTGTCCGGCGCGATCGAGGTCGCCGGTCGCAAGAGCGGCAACGCCCTGGGCTTGGAAGCCGCGGGCCAGCTCGAAGGCGAGCCCCGCCAGGTCGGACAGCACCGCAATGTCAGCCTCGCCCGTGGCCGGCGAAGCGGCGGAGGGAGTCCCGGCTGTGATGACACCATCGATCATGGCCTGATTAGAACAAAATAGGAACATTCAGGCAAGCGAATTCGTATCGACCGTTGGCGGATGGCATGAGGGGACCGGCCCGGGCGCGCGATGCCCGAGCGGCGAAATTCATGCCGTCACCAAATTTCCAACTCGGTTCGACGTCTTCCGGCCCGACTATTCGGCCGGGTGGAATCTGCCTTGCAGCAAGACTGTCGCGACCGGCTCAAGCGGATTGGCGATCCGGCTTTCCAGGATCTCGACGAGCTTGTGCCCGACATCTGCGATGTCTACGGAATGAACGTCGATCTTCGCCGGCAGGAAGCGCGCCAGACGCGTGTTGTCGCGGGTGACGATATGGACGTCGCGGCCCGGCACGAGACCCCGCCTGCCGAGAGCGTGCAACGCTCCAAGCAGGCCCAGTTCGTTGGCGCATGCCAGGCCGGTCGGCGGATCTGACGACGCCAGCAGGCGATCGAACCAGGCTGCGCTCGATTCCATCGTGAACGTGCCGTGACCGATCAGCGATTGGTCGATCGGAATGCCGGCCTCGGCCATCGCCCTGCCGTAGCCGGCGAGACGCATGGCGCTCGCCTGGTCCTCCGGCACGAGAAGTTGCAGCGCAATGCGCCGACAGCCCTTGTCCATGAGCCGCCGGGTCGCATCATAGGCGATCTGCTCATTGTCGATATCGACATAGGGATAGGCGAGGTCCAGGTCGGTCCTTCCAAACGCGACGAACGGGATGCGTTGATCCAGCAGCAGTTTGACGCGCGGATCACCCGAGACCATTCGCGTGATGATCAGGCCGTCCGCGCTGCGCGCCTGAAGCAGACGTTGCACGCTTTCGACGGGGTCATCGTCGGGCGTGGTGGAATAGATGGACAGACTATAACCCCTCTGCCGCGCCGCCAGCGTCATGCCTTCGATTAGGGGAAGCTTCAACAGATCGGACAGATAGTCTCTCGTCTCCATCGGCAGTACTGCCGTCAGCGTCTGGGTTTTTCCGGTTTTCAGCGCGCGACCATGATGGTTTGGTACATAGCCGACCCGCTTCGCCACCTCCTTGACCCGCTCTATGGTCGAGAGATGCACTTCTGGCCCATCCTTCAGAGCGCGGGATACGGTGGTCACCGAAAGGGAAAGTTCCGCCGCGATCTGTTTCAGATTGGCCATGCCGCCGGACTTCATATGCGAGAGCGCCGGCTGATTTCGCCGGGCATCGCAACGGTACCGGATTCGACGTATCGGGTAAAATCCAAGCTCACCGAACCAACGGACCTATCCGGCAGCAGCTTGACTCTGGACCGTTTTGCGATAATCGTAACGTTACGATTTTTTAAAAAGCTCGTCAGATCAGCGTTTTTAAACCCCGGGTGAGGAGAACCTATGTCTCGGCTACTGCGCGTTTCCCTGGCAGCGATCGCAGTCACGGTTGCCTTGCCCGTCTCTGCCCAAACAGTCACCATCACGACCGCAGGTGGCGATTATGGCAATGCCATGAAGGAAGCCATGTGGGGCCCTGCCGCAAAAGAGCTTGGCTATGATGTCCGCGAGGAGACCCTCAGCGACGGCCTGGCCGGCTTGAAGATGCAGGTCACCTCGGGTGCGGTCACGACCGACGTCATTCACCTGGGCTCACCAGAAGGCGCGCAGGCCGCCGCACAATCGCTGCTGGAGCCTCTCGACTTCAAGATCATCGACCCGAACTCCGTGCCGGACGGCGCAAAGTCCGATTACTGCTATCCGTTCGACTCCTATGGCACCGTCATGTCGTGGAACACCAAGACCTATGGCGAGAACCCGCCGAAGACGTGGGCGGAGTTCTGGGATGTCGGCAAATTTTCTGGCCGTCGCGCGCTGCGTGCCAATGCGCAGGACTCGATCGAGATCGCGCTGCTCTCCGATGGCGTGGCCCCGGCGGACGTCTATGCCGTGCTGAGCACGCCGGAGGGTCTGGATCGCGCGATCAAGCGGCTCGAGGCGATCAAACCAAATGTCTCCGTGTGGTGGACCTCGGGAGCTCAGTCGGCGCAGCTGCTGAAAGACGGTGAGGCGGATCTGGTCGTTACCTGGAACGGACGGGCCCAAACCGTGAAAGCAGATGGCGGCGCGGCCGACTACACGTTCAAGGGTTCGGTCATCGGTACGGACTGCCTTGGGGTGCCGAAGGGAGCGCCGAACAAGGAAGCCGCGATGCAGCTCATCGCAGCGATGACGCAGCCCGCGCGAGTTGCGAAGCTGACCGATTTCATTGCCTACGGTCCGGTCAATCCAGCGGCATATGAGGGTGGCCTCATTCCCGAGGACCGGCTGAAGACCCTCGCGACCGCGCCCGACAATGCCGGCACTTCGGTGTTTTCGAACTCAGAATGGTGGGTCAAGAATGGCGAGGCTGCCCAAAAAGCCTTCGATGAAATGATGGCCCGCTGAGTCTCAGCTCTATAAGGCTGAGCACATGATGAAATCGCTCGCGATTACCATCGACAGCGTGCGCAAGGCTTATGGGCCCTATGTCGCACTGGATGATGTTTCGCTCGACATCAAAGCTGGCGAATTCCTCACGCTGCTGGGCCCGTCGGGGTCGGGCAAGACCACGTTGCTCATGGCTCTGGCCGGCTTTGTCCGGCCGGATTCCGGTAAACTCCTGTTGGGCGATCGAGACATCACCCGCCTGGCGCCCAACAAACGGGACATCGGCATAGTATTCCAGAATTACGCCTTGTTTCCCCATATGAATGTCCTGGCGAATGTCGTGTATCCCCTGGCGCTGCGCAAGACGCCGAAAGCGGAGGCGCGTCAGCGGGCGCTCGACACCTTGACGCGCGTGAAGCTGGACGGTCTGGCGGAGCGCAATGTTGCCGCACTCTCCGGCGGCCAGCGCCAACGGGTGGCGCTGGCGCGGGCGATCGTCTTCGAGCCACGCGTGATGCTGATGGACGAGCCGCTGTCGGCGCTCGACAAGAATCTGCGCGAAACCATGCAGTACGAGATCCGGCGTCTGCACGATGATCTGGGGATCACCACAATCTACGTGACCCATGACCAGCGCGAAGCGTTGATCATGTCTGACCGGATTGCGGTGATGAATTCCGGCCGCATCCAGCAGATCGATACGCCGCAGCGAATTTACGATCGTCCATCGACCCGCTTCGTCGCGGAGTTCATGGGCGAGGCCAATATCGTGGCCCCAGGCTCGGCGCGCAGAATCGATGGTGCCGAAGCGTCGCGCGAAACTCTGATGATTCGCGCCGAAAGCTTTCATCTCGATGCGAAGCTCGTCGGGCGAGACGGAGTGGCTCTCGAAGGAACACTGCGCGCCAAGGCGTTTCGCGGCGAGAACTGGCTTTTGACGCTGGCGCTTGACGGTGGGCAAGAGGTTCTTGTCTGCATTCCGGCAGGACTGGCCGGCGGGTGCGCCGAACTTGCCGCCGGCCAGCGGATGACCGCATACGCACCGGCAGCGAAGGTTCACGCGCTGCCCGGAGCGATCGCGTGACCGTCGCCCCGGATCCGGCGCTCGCGGCCGATGCGCGACGCGAGCGGCGGTTCTTCCTCTCGCTTTCGCTTCCGGCGCTGATCATCGTGGGATTGGCGGCGATACTGCCGATCCTCTGGATCATCCGGCAATCCTTCCTGACCACCGGCGGTGAGTACACCGTCGGCAACTACGAGAAGGTGCTTTCGAGCGGACTGACATGGTCGGCGCTCGTCACCACCCTTGAACTGTCCTTCGGCACGCTGGCGGTCTGCATTCTTCTCGGCGTCCCCCTGGCGCTCGCTCTGGCCAGCGCCAGACCCAGGGTGGCCAACCTGCTGATGGCCTTTGTCATGCTGCCGTTGTGGACCTCTATTCTGGTGCGCACCTATGGCTGGCTCGTGCTGTTGCGGCGCGAAGGCCTGATCAACGCGGCCTTGACGGGTTCGGGCCTGACGGCAGAGCCATTGCCGCTGGTCTACAACTTCACGGGAACGCTGATCGGCATGGTTCACTACATGCTGCCGCTCTTTCTGCTGCCCGTTTACGCCGCAATGCGGGATATCGATGCAAACCTTGTTCGCGCGGCAGCGAGCATGGGGGCCACTCTCGGGCAAGTCATCCGCACAGTCATCATGCCTCTTTCGGCGGGCGGCATCTTCTCGGGCTCGATCATCGTCCTGATCTACACGATCGGTTTCTTCATCACGCCGGCGGTGCTTGGCGGCGGCAAGGTAAATCCTCTCTCGACCCGGATCGAGCGTACGCTGTCGACCTTTCAGGATTGGGGGTCGGCGAGCGTCCTGGGCATTCTACTCCTCGTTCTCATGGCGCTGGTCGGTGTGATGTTGCTGGCGGTACGGCGCCTGGTGGCCCGGAACACGACGGGCGCCCCCCATGCTTGAAGCTTATCCGCAAGACAGGCTCGCCCGCATCCTCCTCTGGAGCTTTGCTGCTCTCGTCATGGCATTTCTGATGGTGCCGACGCTCGTGGTGGTGCCGCTTTCCTTTTCGGCATCGAATCTGCTCGAGTTTCCGCCGCACGCCTACTCGTTGCGCTGGTACGAGAACTTCTTCGGCTCGGCAACGTGGATGGCTGCGCTCAGAACGAGCCTGATCCTCGGGACATTGACGGCGTTGATCGCGGTGCCTTTTGCACTGCTCGCCTGCATCTCGATGAATCGGCTGGGCGGAAAGACCGCTGCGGCCATCCAGAGCATCCTGCTCACCCCCTCGATCACTCCGGGAATCCTACTTGCGATCGGTCTCTTCTTTGTGCTGGCGGCGCAGCGTCTGGTCGGAACGCTGTTCGGTGTGCTGGTCGGACATGTGGTGCTGGCCATCCCGGTCGCCTGCATTGTGCTGTTGCCCGCACTGGCCCGCTTTGACTGGAACCAGGTTCAGGCAGCGCGCAGTCTCGGTGCGAACTGGCCCACGGCCATCGCCGGAATAATTGTTCCGCAACTTCAGATCAGCTTGTTGTCGGCGACACTGATGGCCTTCCTGACTTCACTCGACGAATCCGTCATTTCGATCTTCGTCGCCAGTGGTCAGAACAGCACGCTGCCGAAGCTCATGTTCCTGTCGCTGCGCGATCAGATCGATCCGACCATAGCGGCGATCTCAACATTGTGGACGGCCGTCGTCGTGGTCGCTGTCCTCATCGTGACCCTTCGCCGAAAATCCTGACCGAGACTGGAAACATGCCCAGCAATCATCACACAGCCGACGATCCGGCGGATCATTCGACGGACATACCCCAGGTGGCGTTGGCGATCATCACCGGATCGGCGAATTGGGGTCTCGCCTTCCCGGAAGATGTCGAATTCGCCGGTGTGCGCACCCTGCGTCGTGACATGAGTTTCGAGACGCCTTTCGGTCGTACCGACAACTGGAAGCTGCTCGAGTTCGATGCATCGATTACAGCCGAAGGGAGAGCAAAGCGCGCGCTGTGCATGTATTCCCACGGCAACCCCCGCGACCATATCGACCATTCCTGCCATCGCCGCGCGTTCTGGGTCTTGATGAGGGCGGGTGTGCGGCAAGTCCTGGCCTGCTCGACCGTCGGCGCCGTCAGCAAGGCGATCCAGCCCGGCGACATGGTGGTCACCGCCGATATCATCGAACTGACGCAGACCCCGTTTTCACTGCTTCCAGACCGCCAGAGCTTCGACTGCTCGGGCAAGCAGATCGTGTGCCCAAGATGTGCGGCGGTTCTGGCCGAAACGGCCCGCCGTCATTGGCCAGCCGAATGCCGCGTTCACGGCATCGAACAGCAGTTGGTGGCTGCCCATTGTTATGGGCCGCGACTGACCACCCCGGCCGAAGCCTTGGCGTATCGGAGCATGGGGGCAGATGTACTCAACCATTCGATAGCCCCTGAGGCTACCTTGTCGCGCGAGATCGGCGCGTGCTTCGTGCCCTGCGCGTTCGTAACCGCAGGTTTCAACGACTATATGGACCGCAATCGCCAGGAATTGCTGCGGGAGGACGTGTTGCCGAGCCTCTCCATGACAGCCTCGCGGGTTGCGCTGGAGACCGCGGCCCGACTTCCGGCTGATCCCGAATGCTCTTGCCATGGCTTGAAATCGCCGCAACCAGCAGAGCGATCCACCCGGTTCTGACGCAGCGGCTATCGAGAGAGGCAGCGCAACACTCGACGATCGAGCTATGGACGCCGGAAGAATGCCGGCCCCAGCGGCCGCAGGCGGACGCCGTCGCGCAGGCGGGTGAAGGGCTGGGATGCCGGGTCGGCCAGGTTGGGGCCCGGAGCCTCGACCACCAGCACCGCCTCGGCGATCGGCTCGAAATCGGCGCGGAAATGCACTGAGCTCTTCAGCGCCAGGATCTTCTGGGCCGAGGGCTCGACCCCGAGATGCCGGAACATCGCCTGGTCGGCCGCCTGCTGCTTGCGGCTGCACACCGCGACGCGGACGCCGCCCGGGTGGCGCAGCAGCGCCATCGGGCCGAGCTGCATGCGGTTGCCGCCGTAGAACGGGCCGGTGCCGGTGAAGCGGCCGTCGCCCAGCGCCTCCACCGTCCACGCGGCCTTGAGCGGCTGCTGGCCGCGATAGGCGCTGCCGGCGCCGATGCCGCGGTCCAGCACCGCTCCGACGCCCGCGGCCTGCGCCGCTGCGGCCGTCGCCGCATCGGCCAAGAGGCCCAGCACCGCGCCTTCGGCGCCACCGCGGATCAGCGCCTCCAGCAGCACCACGCCATCGGATTCGGCGCCGCCGCCGGGATTGTCCTGGGTGTCGGCCAGCACCACCGGCCGCTTCGCCCCGGCTGAGAGGCGCCGGGCCTCGGCCACCGCCGCGTCCGGCTGCAGCAGCACCGGCACGAACTCGGGCTCGGCCGCGGCGATCGCCGCCGCCATCGCGTCGACCGCCGCGGCCAGCGCCGGAGGATCGGCGCCGTAACCGACCAGGCTGGGCCCGCAATCGGCGAAATCCGCCGCCGGGAAGCCCATGGAGAAGCCGAGCGAGACGTCGTGCCGGCGCTCGAGCCCGGCCAGCAGCGCGTAGAGGCGCCGCGCCGGGTCGCCGAGCGTGCACTGCCCGATCAGCGAGACCAGGAACTCCGCCTGCCGGAACGCCTTGGCGGGCCGCCAGCCGGACAGGATGCGATCCAGCAGCGCCGCCGCCCGCGCCCCGGTCTCGGCCATGTCGACATGCGGATAGGTGCGGTAGGGCACCAGCAGGTCGGACAGGTCGACCATACGCTGCGTGACGTTGGCGTGCAGGTCCAGGCTGGCCACGATCGGGACGTCCGGCCCGGTGACGGCGCGGATGCGGGCCAGGATCTCGCCCTCCCCGTCCGGCACGCTTTCGGTGACCATGGCGCCGTGCAGGTCGAGATAGACGGCGTCGACCGGCCCGGCGGCGCGCAGGTCGGCGACCAGCATCGCCGTGATCCGCTCGAAGGCGTCATCGGTCACCGGCGCCGAGGGCGAGGCCGAGCACCACAAGAGCGGCGCGATCTGGTGCCCCGCCGCCGTCGCGGCCACGAGGAAGCCGGCGGCCGGCAGGTTGATCCCGGCCAGGGCCGGCGCCAGCGCCGCGCCGCGCGACAGGCCGGGCCAGCCGTCGGTGGTTTCGAACTGGCCGTAGCCGGCCTTCACCGAGGCGAAGCTGTTGGTCTCGTGCTGGAACCCGCCGACCGCGATCCTCATCCCGAACTCCCATCCTGTCGTCCCATGGTCATGGCACAGCCGGGCCGGAGGGTCGAGCCGGGCGAGGCCTCGCCGGGGTGACGCCTGTCCCGCCCAGGCCTAGGATGCCCGCCCCAAGGAGAGTCGCATGCGTCCAGCCGCCGTCATACTGCTCGTCGCCGCCCTGCTGCCCGGCCTCGCCGCGGCGCAGGAATCCTGCGATCTTTTCCAGAGCCTCGGCGCCGCCGACGCCGCCCCGCGACTGCAGGTGGTCGCGCCGGGCCAGGTGCATTTCGTCAAGGGCGCGGGGGAG
>NZ_JASATH010000261.1:0-8799 GCF_038440215.1 Inquilinus sp. OTU3971
CAGCAACCGGGCCTGGAACCCGGCGTCGAGATTGCTGCCGGTGATCACCGACGCGATCCGGCGGCCGGCGAAGCGGTCGCGATTCGTCATCACCGCGGCCAGGCCGGCGGCGCCCGACGGTTCCGCCAGCACCCCGGCGGTGCGCAGCAGCAGCCGCGCCGCGTCGAGGATGGCGTCGTCGTCGACCAGCAGGATCTCGTCGACGCAGGCGCGCAGCTGCGCCACGGCCGAGGGCACCGGGCGGCTGATCGCCATGCCGTCGGCGACGGTGTCGGTGCCCGGCGTGTCGATCGCCCGTCCGGCGGCGAAGGATTGCGCCATGGCCGGTGCCCCGCGCGCCACCACGCCGACGATTCTGACCTCCGGCGCCTGCGCCTTGAACCAGGAGCCGATCCCGGTCGCCAGCGCCCCGTCGCCGATCTGCACGATGACGTCGTCGACCTCGTGGCCGGCGGCGGTCAGCTCCTGTGCGATCACGCCGGCGCCGGCGGAGATCACCGGGTGGCCGCCATCCTCGATGAACAGCGCCCCGGTTTCCGCCGCGATCCGGCGGGCCAGGTCCTTGCCGGCGCCATCCTCCGCATCGGCCAGCCGCACCGTGGCGCCGAGCCGTCGCATCGCCTCGAGCTTCAGCGGATTGGCCCAGGCCGGCGCCAGGATGGTGGCGGCGATGCCGCGCCGGGCGGCCGCCCGCGCCAGCCCCTGGCCGAAATTGCCGCTGGATGTGGCGACCACCGCGGCCGGGCGCGGCTCCAGCGCCGCCACCACCGCCTCGGTGCCGCGCCCCTTGAAGGAGCGGATCGGGTTCAACGTCTCCACCTTCAGCAGGCAGGCACAGCCCAGCGCCTCATCCAGCGCGCCGTGCCGCATCGCCGGCGAATCGAGGAACACCGGATCGATCGCGGCCCGGGCGGCAAGAATCTGCTGCGGCTTGATCGGCGGTCCTGCCTGCGAATCCATGGGTCGTCTCCCGGTTGAGCTGCCGGGACTCTAGCCGGCACCGCCTCGGCTGTTGTTGAAATCTCATGCGCGTGGACGCAAAATTCTTGCATGAGCACCAAGCCCGCCCCGGCCCTCGATCGACTCGACCACAAGCTGCTGGCGCTGCTGCAGGCCGACAGCGGTCGGACGCTGGAGGAACTCGGCGACACGGTCGGCCTGTCGCCCAGCGCGGTGCAGCGCCGGATCGCCCGCTACCGCGCCGACGGCCTGCTGCTGCGGCAGATCGCGGTGCTCGACCCCGGCCGGCTCGACAGCGTGGTGCTGGCCGCGGTGTTCGTGATGCTGGAGCAGGAATCGGTCGCCCTGCACCGCACCTTCAAGGACCGCATGCGGGCGGCGCCGGAGGTGCAGCAATGTTATGACCTGGCCGGCAGCCGGGACTATCTCGTGATCCTCGCCGTCACCGGCATGCGGACCTGCCGCGAGGTCGTCGACCGGCTGTTCATGACCGACCCGAACATCAAGCGCTTCGACACCCATTTCGTGTTCGACGCGGTGAAGACGGGGCTGGCCCTGCCGACCGCCGGTGCCGGGACATGAGCGCCGCGCAATTTCGTTGACGGGAGTCCGCCGCTGCCTATGATGCGGCCCCGCGCGGGCGTGGCGGAATTGGCAGACGCGCTGGACTCAAAATCCAGTTCTGGTGACAGAGTGTCGGTTCGACCCCGACCGCCCGCACCAGCTTCCTGAAGTCGTCGCCCCTATTCCGGTGCCAGCTCGCGCAGCGCCATGCGCTTATAGGTCTCGACCAGCGCATCGCCCTCCTCGCGGCCGACCGAGATGGCGAGCCGCATTGTCGTCTCGCCCAGCTGCATCACCAGGAAGGCGCGGGTGAACTGCCCGGCCCGGTCGGCTCCGGGGTCGATCCGGGCCAGGACCTCGGCCAGGACCCTGCCGTTGATCCGGCTGTCCTCGAGGTCGATCTCGCGCAAGCCCTTGTCGGCCTGCAGGCCCGACCAGATGTCGCGCATCACCGGCTCGGCCAGGAACAGCCCGTAATAGGTGTCGACGAGCCGGCCGAAGGCGTCGCGCAGCCCGGCGGCGTCGCGCACGTCCCGCAGCCCCTCCTCGATGCAGGCCCGCCCCTCGGCGTTGATGCGCTCGGCCAGGGTGCGGATGATCGCCGCCTTGTCCGGGAAGTACTGGTACAGCGAGCCGATCGAGATGCCGGCCTTCGCCGCCACCTCGGCCATGCGCAGCGCGTCGCTGCCCTGCGCTGCGATCAGCCCGGTCGCCACCGCCAGGATCCGCTCCACCCGCTCGCGGCTGCGGCGCTGGCTCGGCGCCCGGCGCAGCGGGCCCGCCGGATCGGCGGCTTGGGTGTTGGCGGGGCTGGCGGCAGCCATGACGGTTCCTTCGGGATTCCACTTGACGCGATAAATGTGAGAGATTATCACATTTTCAAACATGATAAACACTCACATTAGGAGAGGATCATGGCCCCGTCGGCGAGTCCGATGCAAGAGCGCAAACCGGTCCTGGTCGTCGGCGGCACCGGCAAGACCGGCCGCCGCGTCGCCGAACGCCTGACGAAGCGCGGCGTCCCGGTCCGGATCGGCTCCCGCTCCGCCAACCCCGCCTTCGACTGGGAGGATCCGTCCGGCTGGCCCGCGGCGTTGGACGGCGTCGGTGCCGTCTACATCACCTATTATCCGGACCTCGCCGCGCCGGGGGCGCCCGAGGCCGTCCGCGCCCTGGTCGGCCAGGCCTTGGCGCAGGGCGTCCGCCGGCTGGTGCTGCTGTCCGGCCGCGGCGAGGAGGAGGCGCAGCGGGCCGAGCAGGTGCTGCAGGACTCCGGCGCCGACTGGACCATCGTGCGGGCCAGCTGGTTCAGCCAGAACTTCAGCGAGAGCGTGCTGCTGGAGGGCGTGCTGGCGGGCGAGATCGTGCTGCCGGCCGACGAGATCGGCGAGCCCTTCATCGACGCCGACGACATCGCCGATGTCGTGGTCGCGGCGCTGACCGAGGACGGCCATGTCGGCCAGCTCTACGAGGTGACCGGCCCGCGGCTGCTGACCTTCGCCGAGGCGACCGCCGAGATCGCCCAGGCCTGCGGCCGCCCGGTCCGCTACATCCGCGTGCCGGCACAGGACTTCGCCGCGGCGCTGGCGGAGCAGGGCTCCCCGGCCGAGGTCACCGAGCTGCTGCTCTACCTGTTCACCACGGTGCTGGACGGCCGCAACGCGTATCTGACCGACGGCGTGCAGCGCGCGCTGGGCCGCGCGCCGAAGGACTTCGCCGACTATGCGCGCGACACCGCCGCATCCGGCGCCTGGGCCGGCTGAGCCGCCCTCCCTTGCCCCTGACGATGGAGAGCTGAAATGGGCGAGCGCCTGATGTCGGTCCTGGTCTTGCTGTCGGCGCTGGGCTCCGGCCTGGTCGGCGGCATCTTCTTCGCCTTCTCGACCTTCGTGATGGGCGCCCTCGCCCGCCTGCCGGCGCCGCAGGGCATCGCCGCCATGCAGTCGATCAACATCGTGGTGATCAACCCGGTGTTCATGGCCGCCTTCATGGGCACGGCGGTGCTGTGCCTCATCGTGGCCGCCGGCGCCCTGTTCGGCTGGTCCGGCCCCCGTCCCACCCTGGTGCTGGCCGGGGCCTTATTCTACCTCGTTGGCAACATCGTGGTGACGATGACGGGCAACGTGCCGCTGAACGACGCCCTCGCGGCGGTCGACCCGGCCAGCGCCGAAGGCGCCGCCGTCTGGGCCCGCTACCTGTCGACCTGGACCACCTGGAACCATGTGCGCACGGCGACCGGCCTGGCGGCGGCAGCCTGCTTCATCCTCGCCTGGCGCTGGCCGGCCGCGGCCTGATCGCGGCCTCCGCGCATCCGGTCGCGGCCGGGGAACTCCCGGCCGCCCGGGGCGTTCGCAAAGGGAGGGCGACAGCCCCTCGGACCGATGCGATGGAGGCCCGACACATGCAGAAGCCGTTACAGCTCTCGTTCAAGAACATCGAAGGGTCGGAGGCGATGAAGTCGATCGTGCGCCACCGCGTCGGCCGGCTCGATCGCCTTTACCCCCACCTGATCGGCTGCCGCGTGGTGATCGAAGCCCCCCATCGCAGCGCCCAGGGCGCACGATCACCGCTCGGCATCTCGGTCGAGGCCGAGATCCCGGGCAAGCCCATGGTCGTGGTCAAGGACATGGAGGAGCGGCGCAACCCGCGGGACCATGCCGCGGTGGTCAACCGCAGCTTCGACGTGGTCGAGCGCAAGCTGGACGAGGCCGCCCGCATCATCCAGGGCGAGGTCAAGGCGCATGAGGCGTCGGGCGAGACCGGCACGATCTCCCGCCTGTTCCCCGACCGGAACTACGGCTTCGTCGAGGCGAAGCAGGCCGGCAGCCTGTACTTCACCCGCAACGCCGTGGTCGACGGCCGCTTCGACGAGCTGGCGGCCGGGATGATGGTGCATCTGACCCTGGCCACCGGCGAGGGCCCGATGGGCCCGCAGGCCAGTTCCATCCGCCTGCTGGGCGCCGACCGCAGCGGCGAGTGAGGCCGGCCTAAGCCTTCCCCAGCCCGCCGACGATCAGCGCCGCCAGGGCCTCCATGGCCCTGGCCCCGTCCACCCGGCCGCGCAGCATGTCCCGCGAGATCGCCTCCGCCGCGCCGATCAGGCCGACGCAGCGCAGGTGCAGCGCGTCCGGCGGCAGGCTCGAATACGGCGCCAGCGCCTCCTGGTAGAAGGCGACATAGCGGTCGAGCAGCCGCTGGTGGAACGCCTCCATCTGCCCGTCGCCGCTCAGCGCGGCGGTGATGGCATGCGCCTCCGACCCGACGGTCAGATAGCAGGTCATGTAGGCGTCGCTCATCACCCAGGCGACATCTTCGAGCCGTCGCGGCGTGCGCTCGAGCGCCTGCAGCAGCGCCGCCACCTGGCGGTCGTCGATGCGCTCATAGAGGGCGATCAGCAGCCCGGAGCGGGTGCCGAAATGCTCATAGGCGATCGGCTTGCTGACGCCGGCGCGCTCGGCGAGGCGGCCGAGGGTCAGCGCATCGGTCCCTTCCTCGCGCACGATCGCCAGCGCGGCGTCGAGCAGCTGGTCGCGCCGCTCCGCCTTGGGCAGCTTCCTGGCAGGGGCTGGGCTCATCTCCTGATCCGCACTCCTCGGCCGGGCATCCGTTCGGCCTTGAAATTACCATTGGTAACTTACCAAATGTAAGTTCGCGTGATGGCCGGCAAGGGGCCGGCCGGTCCGCATCCTCATCAGGAGCCATGGTAATGCCCGCGACCCAGCAGAAACCAGTTCTCATCATCGGCGGATCCGGCGTCGTCGGCGCCCGCGCCGCCAGGACGCTGCGGCGGCTGCAGCCGGGGCTGCCGATCACCATCGGCGGCCGCGATCTGGCCAGGGCCGAGGCGGTGGCCCGTGAGATCGGCGGCGCCGACGCGGCAATGATCGACCTGGAGCGGCCGGACCTGGGCCAGCCGGACCGGGCCTTCGGCGCCGTCGCCGTCTTCGTCAAGGATGCCACCCTCAATTCGCTGCGCTTCGCCCAGGCCCGCGGCGTGCCCTATGTCGGCACCTCCAGCGCCGTGTTCGAGATCGGGCCGGAGGTGGCGCAGGCGATCCACCGCCCGGCCGCGCCGGTGCTGCTGGCCAGCCACTGGCTGGCCGGAGCGGCGCTGCTGCCGACCCTGCATTTCGCCCGGGCGTTCCGGCGCGTCGACAGCATCCGGATCGGCGCCCTGCTGGACGAGCAGGACATGGGCGGGCCGGCCGCCGCCGCCGACTACGACCGCATCGTCACCGCCACCACCCGGGTCCAGGTGCTGCAGGACGGGCACTGGCGCTGGATCGGCGGCGAGGAGGCGGCCGCCACCTACCGCAGCGTCGACGGTGTCGAGCTGCCGGCCCAGGCCTATTCGCCGATGGATGTGGTCAGCCTGGCGGCCGCGACCGAGGCGCGCTCGATCCGGCTCGACCTCGCCTATGCCCAGTCGGCCAGCCGCCGGCGCGGCGAGGCCTTCTCGACCGAGATCGCGATCGAGATCGCGGGCGAGCGCCCGGACGGCACGGCGGGACGCAGCCGGCACGAGCTGGTCCATCCCGAGGGCCAGGCGCCGCTGACGGCGCTGGGCATCGCCTCCGCGGTGGAGCGACTGCTCGGCCTGGCCGGCGGCGCGCCTGCGGCACCCGGGCTGCACCTGCCGGAAACCCTGCTCGACCCGGCCGAGATGGTGCGGCGGCTGGAGGCGTTCGGCGCGCAGATCCGGGAAGTCCGGCCCTCGGGCTGAAAGCACGCCACGGGCAGGCGGCCCGGCCGCGCGGGTTGCATTGCAAACGACCATCTGCGCGAGCTATAGGCTGAAGTGGTTGCGTATGGAGGGCCGGGCGGCTTCGGGCCGGTCCTCCGAAGGTTTCGGCTGTTCGTCCTTTTCAACAGCGCTGGTGATTCATGTACCGCAATTTTGACGACAATCTCATCGACCTGAACGGCAAGGTCCTTTTCGTCACGGGCGGCACCGGCTCCTTCGGGCGCAAATTCGTCTCCACCATCCTGCAGCGCTATCAGCCGCGGAAGCTGATCATCTTCTCGCGCGACGAACTCAAGCAGTACGACATGCAGAACGCCGTGCGGGCCGCCTACCCCGCCGAGGTCCATGCCTGCATGCGCTTCTTCCTCGGCGACGTGCGCGACCGCGAGCGGCTGGCGCTGGCCACCCGCGGCGTCGACTACATCATCCACGCGGCGGCGCTGAAGCAGGTTCCGGCGGCGGAGTACAACCCGTCGGAATGCATCCACACCAACATCATCGGCGCCGAGAACGTGGTCTGGGCGGCGCTGCAGAACCGGGTCAAGAAGGTCATCGCCCTGTCGACCGACAAGGCCTGCAACCCGGTCAACCTGTACGGCGCCACCAAGCTGGCCTCGGACAAGACCTTCGTCGCCGCCAACAACCTGTCGGGCGACATCGGCACCCGCTTCTCCGTGGTCCGCTACGGCAACGTCGTCGGCTCGCGCGGCAGCGTCGTGCCGTTCTTCCGTCAGCTGCTGGAGCAGAAGGCTGAGTCGCTGCCGATCACCGACGACCGCATGACCCGGTTCTGGATCACGCTGCAGCAGGGCGTCAACTTCGTGCTGTCGAACTTCAAGATCATGCGCGGCGGCGAGATCTTCGTGCCGAAGATCCCGAGCATGAAGATCACCGAGCTGGCCCGCGCCCTGGCGCCCGGCCTGCCGCACCGCATCGTCGGCATCCGCCCGGGCGAGAAGCTGCACGAGGCGATGATTGCGGTCGATGACTCGCATGCGACGGTGGAGCTGGCCGACCGCTACGTGATCGAGCCGCAGTTCGGCGAATACACCCGCACGTCCTTCGCCAGGGAAGGCGGCGGCAAGCCGGTGGCCGACCGCTTCAGCTACGGCAGCGACAACAACACCGAATGGCTGGACGACCGCGCGCTGCTGGAGATCCTGGAGCGGCACGCGACCTGACGGCCCCTCCGGGCCGTTTCCAACTCCCAGGACCCGCGCGGTTCGGAGGCGATCACCGTGACCTTCCTGCCCTATGGCCGCCAGTATATCGACCAGGACGACATCGACGCCGTCGCCCGGGCGCTGCAGGCCGATTTCCTGACCACCGGCCCGACGGTCGGCGAGTTCGAGCGCGCCTTCTGCACCGCCACCGGCGCCCCCTTCGCCGCCGCCTGCTCGAACGGCACCGCGGCGCTGCATCTGGCGATGCTGGCGCTTGGCCTCGGGCCCGGCGATGTCTGCGTCGTCCCGGCGGTGACCTTCCTGGCCACCGCCAACTGCGCCCGCTTCGTCGGCGCCGAATTGGTCTTCGCCGATGTCGACCCGGAGACCGGGTTGATGCGGCCGGAGGATCTGGAGGCGGCGGTCGCCCGGATCCCGCAGATCCATCCGCAAGGCCGCTTCCGCGCCGTGCTGCCGGTCCATCTGGCCGGCCAGACCGTGGCCCTGGCGCCGATCGCCGAAATCGCCCGCCGGCACGATGCCTTCGTGATCGAGGATTCCTGCCACGCCCTGGGCACCGAATACGAGACGGCTGAGGGCCGGGTCCAGGTCGGCACCTGCACCCATTCCGACCTCGCCTGCTTCTCCTTCCACCCGGTCAAGACCATCGCGCTGGGCGAAGGCGGCATGGTCACCTCGGCCAGGCCCGAGCTGCATCGAAAGCTGGCGCGGCAGCGCTCGCACGGCATGACCCGGGACCCGGACGCCTTCGTCAACACCGAGCTGGCGGTCGACCCTGCCCAGGCCGGGGTGAACCCCTGGTACTACGAGATGCAGGAGATCGGCTTCAACTACCGGCTGACCGACATCCAGGCGGCGCTCGGCATCAGCCAGCTGCGCAAGCTGGACTGGTTCAAGGCCCGGCGCCGGGCCCTGGCGGCGCGCTACGACGAGGCGCTGGCGCCGCTGGCCCCGGTGCTGCGGCCGATCGCCAAGGCGCCGGGCTGCGACCCGGTGCTGCATCTCTATGAGGTGCTGATCGACTTCGCCGCGCTCGGCCGGACCCGCGCCCAGGTGATGCGCGCCCTGCATGCCAAGGGCATCGGCACCCAGGTGCACTACATCCCGGTCAACCGGCAGCCCTATTACGAGGAGATCTACGGCCGCCGCCCCCTGCCCGGCGCCGAGTCCTTCTATGCGCGCTGCCTGTCGCTGCCGCTGTTCCCCGCCATGCAGGACGGCGATGTCGAGCGCGTGGTCCAGGCGCTGCGTGAGGTGATCGGATAAGGAAATGCATGTTGTTGCCTCTCCCGCTTGCGAGACCTTTTCACAATAGCTGAGCCCGCTCCTTTTGAGTCCCCCCTCCCC
>NZ_JASATH010000262.1:0-8761 GCF_038440215.1 Inquilinus sp. OTU3971
GCGCGTCCGCGCGCGAATGGGCAGGGCACCGAACTCGCCCCCCCGCCAGTCTTGCGACAATCTGGGCCGGCTCGAGCTGAGAGAACCCCCTCCCCCTGCCCCCTCCCGCAAGGGGAGGGGGGACTCAAAAAACGCGATGCATGAATGTCGTAACGCTTGCGGGAGAGGCACCGCGAAGACGTTCGGCATCCTGTAAACCACCACGCTCCAGTGAGACCTCAGGCCGCCGGCGCCTCGCCATAGGCCTCGCTGGCGGTGAGCAGCTCCTGGGTGTAGGGGTGCGCGGGCGTGCCGGCGCGCAGCGTGGCCGCGTCAAAGCCGTCGACGATGCGGCCACCCTGCATCACCGCGATGCGGTGGCACATATGGGCGACCACGGCCAAGTCGTGGCTGACCAGGATATAGGTCAGGCCCCGCTGCGCCCGCAGGTCCATCAGCAGGTTCAGGATCTCCGCCTGCACCGAAACGTCGAGCGCGGAGGTCGGCTCGTCCAGCAGCAGCACCTCCGGCTGCAGCATCAGGGCGCGGGCGATCGCCACACGCTGGCGCTGGCCGCCGGACAGCTGATGCGGGTAGCGGAAGGCGGCGGTGCGCGGCAGGCCGACCGAGTCCAGCGCCGCGCCGACCGCATCCGTGGGCGGAACGAGCCCCTGGTTGCGCAGCGGCTCCAGCAGCTGGGCCTGGATGGTCTGGCGCGGATGCAGCGACCCGTAGGGGTCCTGGAACACCATCTGCACCCGCTTGAAGAAGCCGCGCGGCCGGACGGCCGGCAGCACCGTGCCGTCGAGCCGCACCTCCCCGCCATAGTCGGTGTTCAGACCGGCCAAGGCGCGCAGCACCGTCGACTTGCCGCAGCCGGATTCGCCGACCAGGCCGAAGGTCTCGCCCGCCGCGACGGCGAAGGAGACGCCGGCCACCGCCGGCGGCGCGTCGGCGGCGAAGCGCACGGCGAGATCGCGGACCTCGATCATGGCGTCGCCCCCGTCGGGGCCGCAGCCCCCGCCAGCCAGGCCGGATCGCGGCGCAGCACCGGCAGCCGGTCCTGGCTGCGGTGGATCGAGGGTAGCGAGGCCAGCAGCCCGCGGGTGTAGGGATGCTCCGCCCGGTCCAGATCGGCGGCCGGCAGGGTCTCCATCACCCGTCCGGCATACATGATCACCACCCGGTCGCAGAAGCGGCGGACCAGGTTGAGGTCGTGGCTGATCAGGATCAGCCCCAGGCCGCGGCTCTCGATCAGCTCGTCGAGCAGGTGCAACACCTCGAGCCGCACGGTGACGTCGAGCGCCGAGGTCGGCTCGTCGGCGATGACCACGTCCGGGCCGGCGATCAGCATCATCGCGATCATCACGCGCTGGCCCATGCCACCCGAGATCTCGTGCGGATAGAGGCGCGCGACCCGGGCGGGATCGCGGATCTTCACCGCCTCCAGGATCGCCAGGGTGCGCTCACGCGCCTCGCGGGCCGGTCCCTTGTGGTGCAACCGCCAGGCCTCGGCGATCTGCTCGCCGACCGGGACGACCGGGTTCAGCGAGTATTTCGGATCCTGCAGGATCAGCCCCATGCGCCGGCCGCGCAGATCCATCATCTGCCGCTCGCTCGCGGCCAGCAGGTCGGTGTCGCGGAAGGCCATTCGATCCGCGGTGACCCGGGCGCCCGGCGGCAGCAGCCGCATCAGGGCGCGGCCGACGGTGGACTTGCCGGCGCCGGATTCGCCGACGATGCCGAGCTTCTCGCGCCCGAGGGTGAAGGATACGCCGCGCACCACCGGCACGGCGCTGGCGCCGCGGCCGAAGGCGATGCCGAGGTTGCGGACCTCGATCAGGGGGTTGCTCATTCGCCGGACCTCGGGTCGAGCACGTCGCGCAGCGCGTCGCCGGCCAGGTTGAAGGCGAGGCTGACCACGGCGATGGCGATGCCGGGCGCGGTGATCACCCAGGGGCAGTCGATCATGAACTCCCGCCCGGTCGAGACCATGGCGCCCCATTCCGGCAGCGGCGGCTGCGCCCCGAGGCCGAGGAAGCCTAGGCCCGCCGCGGTCAGGATGATGCCGGCCATGTTCAGGGTCAGGCGCACCACCAGCGACGGCAGGCACATCGGCAGGATGTGGCGGGTGATGATGCGGGTCTTCGACGCCCCCTGCAGCCGCACCGCGGCGATGAAGTCGGCCTTCCGCAGGCTCAGCGCCTCGGCCCGGGCCAGCCGCGCCATCGGCGGCCAGGCGGTCAGCGCGATGGCGATGACGGCGTTGGTGATGCCGGGGCCGAGCGCAGCGGCGAAGCCCAGCGCCAGCACCAGTCCGGGGAAGGACAGGAAGATGTCGGTGACCCGCATCAGCACCTCGTCGGCCCAGCCGCCGAGATAGCCGGCACAGGCGCCGATCAGCAGGCCGATCGGGGCGACGATGACGGTGACGAGCAGGATGATGTAGATCGTCGTCCGCGCGCCATAGACGACGCGGGCGAAGACGTCGCGCCCGAACTCGTCGGTGCCGAACCAGTGCGCCGCCGAGGGCGGCTGCAGCCGGTTGACCATGTCCTGCGCGATCGGGTCGTAGGAGGTCAGCCACGGCGCGGCGATCGCCGCCACGATCAGCAGCAGGATGACGGCGAGCCCGGCGAGGCCGAGCGGATGCGTGGCGAAGCGCCGCCAGCCGCGATAGAGCTGCTGCATCGCCGACTGGAAGACGGTGCGCGGCGCATCCGTCCTGAGCCAGGCACGCAGCCCGCCATGGGGGGCGCTGAAGGTCGCGGTCATCGGGTGCGCGGGTCCAGGATGCGGTAGAGGCGGTCGGAGACGATGTTGATGACGAGGAAGGTGATGCCGATCAGCAGCACCGCGCCCATCACCACGTTCATGTCGTTCATCTTCAGCCCCCGGGTGAGGTATTGGCCGAGGCCGGGCCAGCCGAATACCGTCTCGATCAGCACCGCACCGTCGAGCAGCCCGCCGAAGGTGAGCGCGATGACGGTGAGCAGCTGGACGCGGATGTTCTTGAAGGCGTGGGCCCAGATCATCCGGCGGCGCGACACACCCTTGGCCCGGGCGGAGACGATGTATTCCTGGCCCAGCTGCTCCAGCATGAAGCTGCGGGTCATGCGGCTGATATAGGCGACCGAGTAGTAGCCGAGCACGGCGCCGGGCAGGATGATGTGGTCGAGCGCGTCGCGGAACACGTCCCATTCGCCCTGCAGCGCCGTGTCGAGCAGCAAGAGCCCGGTGATCGGCGGCACCAGCCCCTCGTTCAGGATGTCGATCCGGCCCGAGGCCGCGACCCATTGCAGCTTGGCGTAGAACAGGATCAGGGCGATCAGGCCGAGCCAGAAGATCGGCACCGAATGGCCGGCGAGGCCGATCACCCGGGCGACATGGTCGATCGGCTTGCCACG
The DNA here is from genome assembly GCF_038440215.1 of Inquilinus sp. OTU3971. NCBI lineage: Bacteria > Pseudomonadati > Pseudomonadota > Alphaproteobacteria > Rhodospirillales > Rhodospirillaceae > Inquilinus > Inquilinus sp. OTU3971. The sequence continues at coordinate 3,387 of NZ_JASATH010000262.1, forward strand.
GTTGACCGCCGCGGCGACGCCGAGCGGCACCCCGACCAGCGTGCCGCACAGGATGGCGACCAAGGCGAGTTCGATCGTGGCCGGGAAGACGCTGAGCAGGTCGGCCGAGACCGGCTGGCCGGTGGTCAGCGACCGGCCCATGTCGCCGGTCGCGACCCGGCCGACATAGGACAGGAACTGCCACCACACCGGCTGGTCGAGGCCGAGCTCCTGGTACACCCGGTCATAGGTGACCTTGTCGACCTCCGACCCGGTCACCGCCAGCACCGGGTCGGCGGGCAGCAGCCGGCCCATCGAGAAGGTCAGCAGCATCAGCCCGATCAGGGTGACGACGACCGACAGGGTGCGGCCCGACAGGCGCCGCATGCGCAGGAAGCGCGCCGGCCGGTTGAACGTGTCGATCGTCGTCATGGGCTGACAGCCTCATAAGCCCAGTTGCGCTGCTGGCAACTCATGCCTGCCGCCGTCATGGCGAGGAGCGCAGCGACGTGGCCATCCAGGGGCCGATGCGAGCGGCCCTGGATGGCCACGCCCCTTCGGGGCTCGCCATGACGGTATGAAAACATTGAGGCCTGCTCCCAACGAGACTCAGTTCTTCTTCACGTCGTGCCAGCGCGTCGACCAGGTCGGGTTGCCGGCATAGCCGCTGACGCCCTGGCGGATGACATAGGGGTCGGTGCGCTGCAGCACGATCACCAGCGACGGCACCATCTCCTTGAACTTCTGGTCGATCTCGGTGAACAGCTGCGCCCGCTTGGCGGGATCGGTCTCGCTCTTCGACTGGGTGACCAGCTTGGTCAGTTCAGGCGCGTCCAGCGCCGTGCGCCAGAGGTAGTAGCCGCCGAGCTTCGCCTCGTCGCGGTTGTCCGGGTTGTAGGCGTACTGCACCAGCGTGCCGAAGGGATCGGGCAGCCGCGAGCCGGAGTTGCCGACCAGCACCTGGTACTTCCGGGCGCGGAAATCCGGCACGTGCTCGCCGGGCACCACCTCGAACTCGACCCCGGCCTTCTTGGCGCTGGCCTGCAACGCCACCGCCATCTTCAGGAGCGCGTCGCCCGAGGGGTAGAGCGTCTTCTTCAGCCCGTCCGGATAGCCGGCCTCGGCCAGCAGCTTCTTCGCCAGCTCCGGGTCGTACTGGTAGCCGGTCGGCTCGCCCGTCGGGGCGCCGGGCATGCCCTTGGGGATGATCGACTGCCACGGGAAGCCGTTGAAGTTCATCGTGGTCTCGGCCAGCGGCTTCCAGTCGATGATGTGCTGGAAGGCCTCGCGCACCTTGGGCTTGGCCAGGTCCGGGTCCTGCGTGTTCATGGCCATGTAGTAGAAGCCGAGGCCCGGCCCGGGGTCGACCACGGCGCCCTTGGCCTTCAGCGCCTCGATGTCGCTGTTCGCCATGTACTGGCCGATATCGATGTCGCCGGCCTCGACCTGCAGCCGCAGATTGCCGGATTCCGGCACGTGCCGCATGACCACGCGCTTCATCGCCGGCGCGCCGCCCCAATAGTCCGGCCGTGCGTCGCACAGCAGGATGTCGTTCGGCCGCCAGGTCGTGAGCTTGTAGGGGCCGCTGCCGGCGCTGTTGGCCTTCAGCCAGTTCTGGGCCAGGTCGCCGTTCTGCTCATGCTCCAGCGCCGTCTTCTTGTCGATGATGCCGAGCGAGGCGCCGGCCAGCGAGTAGAGCACGAGGTCGGTCGACACCGGTTCCGGCAGGCTGATCACCAGGGTCCGCTCGTCCTTGGCCTGGACCAGCTGGTCGACATTGTCCTTGGTGAAGCCCCAGAGCGCGATGTCGGTCGACCCGACCTGCCCCATCTTGATGACGCGCTGGATGGTCCAGGCGGCGTCCTCGGCCGTCACCGGGTTGCCGGAGGAGAAGGTGGCGCCCTGGCGCAGCGTCAGGGTGATGCTGCGCTTGTCGTCGGAGACGACCCAGCTTTCGGCCAGCATCGGCCGGATCGTGCCGAGGTCGTCCGGCGTCACCATCACGAGGTTGTCGTAGAGATTCGAGACGATCTCGGAGACCGTGCGGGCGTTGATCGCCGCCGGGTCGAGCGAGGGCACGGCGCTGAGCTGCGTGCCGATCACCAGCGCGTTCGCCGGCGACGCCGCCTGGGCGCCGGGCACACCGAAGGCGAGCGCCAGGGCCGCGGTCGCGGCCAGTAGGGACAGTCTCATTCTCGTCCTCCCCGTTGCGGCGGATGCCCGCCTTCTTGGTAGTTACGGAAACGCCGACGATCCGTCGGGGCGACGGCCGACGCGCCGCTCCCAATGGACGTAGCCGTCGGTCTTCAGCACCTCCTCGTCGATCTCGACGCCCCAGCCCGGCCGGTCGGGGCGCAGCTCGAGATAGCCGCCGCGCGGGAGATACGGGTCTTTCACGTACCAGGCGCCGGCCGAGGGGTCGTTCCGCTCGGCGCCGCCGCCCGCTTCGCCCCCGGCTTGGAACGTGTAGTTCGGACCGTGCGGCAGCCGGTATTCGAGGATGCGGAAATTCGGCTGGGCGGCGGAGAAATGCAGGTTCACCGCCGTGGCCAGCGGGCCCATCGGGTTGTGCGGCGCGACGGTGACGTAATGCGCCTCGGCGATCGCCGCGATCTTGCGCATCTCCAACAGGCCACCGACCACGCAGATGTCGGGCTGGATGATGTCGGCGCCGCGATGGGACAGCAGGCGCAGGAACTCGAAGCGGTTGTACAGCGACTCGCCGGTCGCCAGCGTACAGGCCATCTGCCGCTTGATGTCGCCCCAGACCTCGACATTCTCCGGCCGGATCGGCTCCTCGAAGAACAGCGGGTCGTAGGGGGCCAGCGCGTTGCCGAGCTGCACCGCCTGGTGCGGCTCGAAGATGCGGGCATGGGCGTCGAAGGCGATCTCGTAGTCGCTGCGCACCGTCTCCCGCAGCGAGCGGAAATACTCGGCGCTGGTGCGCACCACCTCGCCCCAGCGGTTTTCGTAGATGTTGATGCGGTAGGGGCTGAGCTTGAAGGCGGTCAGGCCCCAATTCTCGTTGAGGCGATCGAACTCCTCCCGCGCGGCCGGCGCGTCGGGCGCGGTGTAGACGCCGGCATAGACGCGCACGCGGTCGCGGGCGTTGCCGCCGAGCAGCATGTAGACCGGGACGCCGAGCGCCTTGGCCGAGATGTCCCACAGGCAGTGGTCGATCGCCGAGATCGCCGCCAGGGTCAGCGCGCCGGGCGGGAAGCGCGTCTGCTGCATCAGGTACTGGACGATGTACTCGATCCGGCGCGGGTCCTGCCCCTGCAGGAAGGTGAACAGGTACTCCAGCAGCGGCGCGAGCGCCCGGTCGGGCCCGTGGTTGTAGCACTCGCCCCAGCCGGTGAGGCCGTCATCGGTGTCGATGGCGACGAGCAGACGTGGGCGATCCTTGTCGCGCGTCATATAGGTCCGCAGACGGTCGATCTTCACGCCGCGTATCCTTCCCAGGCCCTGTTGCTTCCTCGCGGCTAGACTTAACCTCATGAGACCTGATATATCAAGTCTCAAGAAATCGCCGGCGTCGGAAGCCGCCGGATCCAGCAAGAGGACAGCGTGCACCGCCCCCTGCCATCCCTCGATCCGAACATGCTGAAGGGGCTGCGCGAGCACGTTCACGAGCAGCTGCGCCAGGCCATCATCTCCGGCCAGCTGCCGACCGGCTCTCTCCTGAACGAGCGGCAGGCGGCGGCGCAGCTGGGCGTCAGCACCACGCCGCTGAAGGAGGCGCTGCGCCGGCTGGAGCTGGAGGGGCTGGTGCGGACCGAGCCGCGCCGCGGCATCCGCATCACCTTTGACGCGGCCCAGGCCGAGGAGATGGCGCTGGCGCGCGCGGCGCTGGAGAGCATGATCGCCCGCCTGGCCGCGGCGCGGATCACGGATTCGGAGATCGCGGAGCTGCGCGCGGTCGGCGAGAGCATGCGCCAGGCGACGGCGGCGGGCGCGGTGCGCCGGCTGATCGCGCTGAACGAGACCTTCCACGATACCATCCACGCCGCGTCCGGCTGCCGCTACCTGCAGCGCCTGTTGGCCGGCCAGCTGGTCTACGACAAGGCGACGCGCCGCTTCCTGCTCAACGATCCGGACGAGCGGGAGCGCGCGCTGAACGAGCATCTGAGCATCCTCGCGGCCCTCGAAGCGCGCGACGAGGACGCGGCCGAACGGGCGATGCGCGACCACATCGTGCGGTCGGGCCGACAACATGTGCAGACGGCGTTCGCGCGCCGGAAGGAGTAGCTGAGAATGGACACCCCAACGACCCAGGCATCCGGCCTGCGGCGCGCGCTGTGCGGCATCTCGGGCGTGCATGCGACCGCCTACACGGCCGAGGGCGGCGTCGACGCGGCGCTGACCGGCCGCATCGTCGAGCGCATCGTCGCCGGCGGCATCCATAATGTGGTGGCCGCCGGCAACACCGGCGAGTTCTACGCCCTGTCGCCCGACGAGGTCCGGCTGGTGCACGACACGGCGGTGGCCGCCGCCCGGGGCCGCAGCAATGTCGTCGCCGCCATCGGCCGGTCGCTCACCGAGGCGATCGCGCTGGGCCGCCGCGCCAGGGAGGCCGGGGCGAACGCGATCATGTCGCACCAGCCACTCGACCCCTTTGCCGCACCCCAGGCGCAGGCCGCCTATTTCCGCGCGATCGCGGATGCGGTCGACCTGCCGCTGGTCGCCTATGTCCGGTCCGACGCCATGGGCCTCAACGACCTGCTGTCGGTCGCCAACCACCCCAATGTCGTCGGCGTGAAGTTCGCCACCACCAACCTGATGCTGCTGGCCGAATGCGTGCGGTCTAGCGACACCGGCACCGCCGTCTGGGTCTGCGGCCTGGCCGAGGGCTGGGCGGCGCCCTTCTACGCCCTCGGCGCCCGCGGCTTCACCTCCGGCCTGGTCAATGTCGACCCGGCCCGGTCGCTGGCCATCCACGCGGCGCTGGAGGCGGGCGACTATGCCAAGGCCCGCGCCCTGGTCAGCGAGATCGCCCGCTTCGAGACGCTGCGCACCCGCTACGGCAACGGCGCCAACGTCACCGTGGTCAAGGAGGCGCTGGGCCTGCTCGGCTTCCCGGCCGGCGCGGTGCGCCTGCCGGGCCTGCCGGCCCTCGACCCCGCGGACCGGGAGACGCTCGAGCGCGAGGTGTCGCGCTGGGGCGTCTGAACAGGCCTGACTCCGGCATTTATACATCGCCCTTTTTGAGTCCCCCCTCCCCTTGCGGGAGGGGGGTAGGGGGAGGGGGTTCTCTCGGCTCGATCCGGCCTGGACCGTCACAAGCCGGCACGGATGGCGACTTCGGTGCCCTGCCCATTCGCGCGCGGACGCGCGCAGCCCCCGCCCCCTGCCCCCCCCCCCCCCCCGGGGGGGGGGGGGGGAAAAAGGGGGGGGAG
>NZ_JASATH010000263.1:0-8754 GCF_038440215.1 Inquilinus sp. OTU3971
GCCGGTGCGTGGCTATCGTCGTGCCGACCGTCGTGGCCGCGATCGCGAGCGCGGCCGGGAGGGCTGAGGATCATGCTGAGTCCCAAGCGCACCAAGTACCGTAAGCAGCACAAGGGCCGGATCCACGGCGTTGCGAAGGGCGGCACCACGCTGAACTTCGGCGCCTACGGCCTGAAGGCTCAGGAGCCGGCCCGGCTGACGGCGCGGCAGATCGAGGCGGCCCGCCGCGCGATCACCCGCCACATCAAGCGTCAGGGCCGCGTCTGGATCCGGATTTTCCCGGACGTGCCTGTGTCGTCGAAGCCTGCCGAAGTCCGCATGGGTTCGGGCAAGGGCGCGCCGGAGTTCTGGGCCGCGAAGGTCAAGCCCGGCCGCGTCATGTTCGAGCTCGACGGCGTGCCCGGCGACCTGGCGAAGGAAGCCTTCGCCCTGGCCGCCGCCAAGCTGCCGATTGCCTGCAAGTTCATTGCCCGCCTTGGAGAGGAGGTCTGACCATGGATATCGAAGACGTCCGCGCCAAGACGCCGGACCAGCTGAAGGACGATCTGCTCGCGCTGAAGAAGGAGCAGTTCAACCTGCGCTTCCAGGCCGCGTCGGGTCAGCTCGAGAACACGGCGCGGGTCCGCGTCGTGCGCCGCGACATCGCGCGCATCAAGACCGTCATGGGCCAGCGCGGCAAGGATGCCGCGCCGGCCAAGTAAGAGGATTGTGAGCCATGCCGCGGCGCGTGCTCATCGGGACGGTTGTGTCCGACAAGACTGACAAGACCGTCACGGTCCTCGTCGAACGCAACCTGATGCACCCGGTCTACAAGAAGTTCATTAAGCGGACCAAGCGGTACCTCGCCCATGACGAGGCCAACCTTTGCAAGGTCGGCGATCGCGTCTCGATCATCGAGACGCGGCCGATCAGCAAGCGGAAGTCCTGGCTCGTCCTGTCCGAGGCCGAGGCGAGCGCCATCGGCGCCTCCGCCGACCCCGCTGTTTCGGGAGCGTAAACCATGATTCAGATGCAGACGAATCTGGACGTCGCCGACAATTCAGGCGCTCGTCGGGTGATGTGCATCAAGGTGCTGGGCGGTTCCCACCGCCGGACCGCCACCGTCGGCGACGTCATCGTCGTGTCGATCAAGGAGGCGATTCCGCGGGGCCGCGTGAAGAAGGGTGACGTGCATCGCGCCGTCATCGTCCGGACCGCCAAGGAACTGCGCCGCCCGGATGGCTCGACGATCAAGTTCGACCGCAACGCGGCCGTGCTGATCAACAAGCAGGGCGAGCCGGTCGGCACCCGCATCTTCGGGCCGGTGACTCGCGAGCTGCGGGCCAAGAAGTTCATGAAGATCATCTCGCTCGCTCCCGAGGTGCTGTGATGGCTGCGAAGATCAAGAAAGGCGACCAGGTCGTCGTCCTCGCCGGCCGTGACAAGGGCAAGAAGGGCGAGGTCATCGAGGTCCGTCCGGCCGACGACCGCGTCGTCGTCCGCGGCGTGAACATCGTGAAGCGCCACACCCGCCAGTCCGCGAAGACGCAGGGCGGGATCGTGGAGCAGGAGGCTGCGCTGCACGTCTCGAACGTCGCGCATGCCGACCCGAAGAGCGGCAAGCCGACCCGCGTCGGCTTCAAGACGCTTGAGGACGGCCGCAAGGTCCGGGTCGCCAAGGCCTCCGGCGAAGTGATTGATCGGTGAGGATGGCCATGGCTCGTCTCAAAACCCACTACGACAAGGTCATCCGGCCGAAGCTGAAGCAGGACTTCGCCTATGCGAACGACCTGCAGGTGCCGCGGATCGAGAAGATCATCATCAACATGGGCGTCGGCGATGCCGTCGCCGACAGCAAGAAGATCCAGGCGGCCGCATCCGAGCTGACGCTGATCGCCGGCCAGAAGCCGGTGATCACGAAGGCCCGGAAGTCGATCGCGGTCTACAAGCTGCGCGAAGGCATGTCGATCGGCACCAAGGTCACTCTGCGCCGCGAGCGGATGTACGAGTTCCTCGACCGCCTGGTGAACATCGCCCTGCCGCGGGTCCGCGACTTCCGCGGCCTGTCGCCCAAGTCCTTCGACGGCCGGGGCAACTACGCCCTCGGCATCAAGGAGCAGATCGTGTTCCCCGAGATCGACTACGACAAGATCGAGACGGTGCGGGGAATGGACATCGTTATCGTGACGAGCGCGAAGACCGACGAGGAGGCGCGTGCGCTCCTCAAGGCCTTCGACTTCCCGTTCGTCAGCTGAACGAGCAAGGATAGATCATGGCCAAGAAGAGCTCGGTCGAGAAGAACAAGCGTCGCGAGAAGCTGGCGAAGGCGTTCGCCGGCCGCCGCGAGCGCCTGAAGACGATCGCCAACGACCAAAGCCTGCCGATGGAGGACCGTTTCGCTGCCCGCCTGAAGCTGGCGGAACTGCCGCGGAACTCCTCTCCGGTGCGCATCCACAACCGGTGCGAGCTGACCGGTCGCCCGAAGGCCTTCTACCGGCGCTTCAAGTTGAGCCGTATCGCGCTGCGCGAGCTGGCCTCGCGCGGGCAGATCCCCGGCATGACCAAGTCGAGCTGGTAAGGAGTACGGACCATGTCGCTAAGTGATCCGTTGGGCGATCTGCTCACCCGTATCCGCAATGGCCAGCGTGCCGGCAAGGCCGTGATCGAGACCCCGGCCTCGAAGCTGCGCACCAACGTCCTCGACGTGCTGAAGCGCGAGGGCTACATCCGCGGCTATGAGACCCATGAGGTCAGCACCGGCATCTCGGCCACCAAGGTCGAGCTGAAATATGCCGAGGGCCAGCCGGCGATCCGCCGCATCGACCGCGTGTCGAAGCCGGGCCGCCGCGTCTACTCGGGCATCAAGGACCTGCCGAAGGTGTATAATGGGCTGGGCATCTCCATCCTGTCGACGCCGCGCGGTGTGATGTCGGACGTCGAGGCCCGCGCCGCCAATGTCGGCGGCGAGATCCTCGCCCGCGTGTTCTGAGGAGACCGGCGATGTCACGTATCGGCAAGCACGCGGTCAAGGTTCCGGCTGGGGTTGACGCTTCGGTGTCGGGCCAGGCCGTCTCGGTCAAGGGCAAGCTCGGTCAGCTCAAGCTCGCGGTCAACGACGAGATCAAGGTGTCGATGGAAGACGGCGCGATCAAGGTCGAGCCGAAGAGCCAGTCGCGCCTGGCGCAGACCATGTGGGCCACCAGCCGCACCCTGATCAACAACATGGTCGTGGGCGTCAGCACGGGCTTCACCACCAATCTCGAGATCAACGGCGTCGGTTACCGCGCCGCGGTCCAGGGCAAGGAGCTGGTGCTGACCCTCGGCTACAGCCACGAGGTGCGCTACGCGATCCCCGAGGGGATCACGATCAAGTGCGAGAAGCCGACCTCGATCGCGATCACCGGCTTCGACAAGCAGCGCGTCGGCCAGGTCGCCGCGGAGATCCGCGGGTACCGGAAGCCTGAGCCTTTCAAGGGCAAGGGCATCAAGTACGAGACCGAGACCATCCTGCGCAAAGAAGGCAAGAAGAAGTAAGGACGGCCGGGATGACCACCAAGACCAACGAGTTGCGCGAGCGCCGCAAGGGACGTCTCCGCCACAAGCTGAGCCAGGCCCGCTACGGCCGGGTCCGCCTGTCCGTGTTCCGCTCTTCGAAGCAGATCTATGCCCAGGTCATCGACGACCAGGCCGGCAAGACCCTTGCCGCCGCCTCGTCGATCGAGAAGGACCTGCGCGGGTCGCTGAAGACCGGCGCCACCATCGAGGCCGCGGCCGCGGTCGGCAAGCTCCTGGCGGAGCGGGCCAAGGCGGCCGGGGTCGACAAGGTCGTGTTCGATCGTGGGCACTACCTGTATCACGGCCGGGTCAAGGCCCTAGCCGATGCCGCCCGTGAGGGCGGCCTGGACTTCTGAGGAGGACGCGCATGGCACGCGAAAGCAGAGACACGCGCGGTCCGAGGGATCGTGGCGACAAGCGCCCGAGCGAGCGGGATGCCGGTGAGGAGCTGATCGAGAAGCTCGTCCACATCAACCGCGTCGCGAAGGTGGTGAAGGGTGGCCGGCGCTTCGGCTTCGCCGCCCTGGTGGTCACCGGCGACGGCCGCGGCCGGGTCGGCTACGGCTCGGGCAAGGCCCGCGAGGTGCCGGAGGCGATCCGCAAGGCGACCGAGCAGGCGAAGCGCAGCATGATCCGCGTTCCGCTGCGCGAGGGCCGGACGCTGCATCACGACATCCTGGGTCACTTCGGCGCCGGCAAGGTCCAGCTCCGCAGCGCGACCCAGGGCACCGGCATCATCGCCGGCGGTCCGATGCGCGCGATCTTCGAGGCGCTGGGCGTCCAGGACGTCGTCGCCAAGTCGATCGGCACGTCGAACCCGCACAACATGATCAAGGCGACCTTCGAGGCGCTGCGGACGATCGAGGGCCCGCGGGCCGTCGCCGCCCGGCGCGGCAAGCGCGTCGCCGACATCATCGGCACCCCGGGCAAGCGCGAGGGTGGCGTCGAGGTGGTGGAGGCCGCGAATGGCTGACAAGTCGACCGTGATCGTCACCCAGATCGGCAGTCCGATCGGCCGCCGGCAGGATCAGCGCCAGACGCTGGTCGGCCTCGGGCTGAACAAGCTGCATCGCACCCGCGAGCTGGAGGACACTCCGGCTGTCCGCGGGATGATCGAGAAGGTCAAGCACCTGGTGCGGGTCGAGCAGGCGGGCTGAGGCCCGTCTGTTCCTGAGGAGCAATCATGACGAAACTCAACGATCTCCGCGACAATGCGGGCGCGCGCAAGTCGCGCATCCGCGTCGGTCGCGGCATCGGCTCCGGCAAGGGCAAGACCGGCGGCCGTGGTGTGAAGGGACAGAAGAGCCGGACCGGCGTCGCCCTGAAGGGCTTCGAAGGCGGCCAGATGCCGATCTACATGCGGCTGCCGAAGCGGGGCTTCAACAACAAGAAGTTCCGGTCGAACTATGCCGTGGTCAATCTCGGCCGCCTGCAGAAGGCGATCGAGGCGGGCCGGGTCGACGCGGCCAAGCCGGTCGACGCCGAGGCGCTGGTCGCCGGCGGCCTGATCGCCAAGACGCTCGACGGCGTCCGGCTGCTGGCCAAGGGCGAGATCACGGCCAAGGTCACCCTGCACGTCCACAGCGCCTCCGCGGCTGCGGTCGCGGCGGTGGAGAAGGCCGGCGGCTCGGTGGTCCAGACCAGCCCGGCCCCGGCCGAGGCTGTCGAGAATGACGCAGAGGCGTCGTCCCAGGCTTAACGCCGCCGTCCAACACGGGTAAAACGGAGGGCGGGGACCGCGTTTGTTCGCAGTCCCCGCCCTTTTCATTCGAGGCCTTGCATGGCATCTGCTGCAGAACAGCTCGCTGCGAACCTGAACTTCGGTGCCTTCGCCAAGGCCACGGAGCTTCGCAAGCGCATCTGGTTCACCCTTGGCGCGCTGATCATCTACCGAATCGGCACCTATGTGCCGATCCCGGGCATCGATCCCCGCGTCCTGTCGGAGATCTTCACCCAGCAGGGCGGCGGCCTCCTCGGCATCCTCAACATGTTTGCCGGCGGCGCGTTGGGTCGGATGACGATCTTCGCGCTGAACATCATGCCGTACATCTCCGCCTCCATCATCATCCAGCTCCTGACGGCGGTGTCGCCGACGCTCGAGGCGCTGAAGAAGGAGGGCGAGGCCGGCCGCAAGAAGATCAACCAGTACACCCGCTACTTCACCGTGGTCCTGGCCACGGCCCAGGCCTATGCGCTGGCGGTCGGGCTCGAGAGCGTGCACGGCTCGGTCGGCGCGGCGGTGGTGGATCCCGGCTGGTACTTCCGCTTCACCACGGTCGTGACCATCGTCGGCGGCACCATGTTCCTGATGTGGCTGGGCGAGCAGATCACCTCGCGCGGCGTCGGCAACGGTATCTCGCTGATCATCTTCACCGGCATCGTCGCCTCGCTGCCGCACGCCCTGGTGCAGATGCTGGAGCTGGGCCGGACCGGTGCACTGTCGCCCTTCGTGATCCTGGTGCTGCTGGCGCTGTGCGTGGCGGTGATCTTCTTCATCGTCTACATGGAGCGGGCGCAGCGGCGCCTCCTGGTGCAGTACCCGAAGCGACAGGTCGGCAACCGCATGTTCGGCGGCGAGAGCTCGCACCTGCCGCTCAAGCTCAACACCTCGGGTGTGATCCCGCCGATCTTCGCCTCGTCGCTGCTGCTGCTGCCGGCGACGCTGGTCGGCTTCGCCGGCAACCAGGCCGACGGCGCCGGCGGCTGGGTGTCCTGGATCGCGGCGCAGCTGGCCCATGGCCAGCCGCTGTTCATGGCGCTCTATGCCGGGCTGATCATCTTCTTCTGCTTCTTCTACACCGCGATCGTCTTCAATCCGGAGGAGACGGCCGACAACCTGAAGAAGTATGGCGGCTTCATCCCCGGCATCCGCCCGGGCAAGTCGACCGCCGACTACATCGACTACGTGCTGACCCGGATCACGGTGATCGGCGCGGCCTATCTGACGGTGGTCTGCCTGCTGCCGGAGTTCCTGACGTCGCAATATGCGGTGCCGTTCTACTTCGGCGGCACCAGCCTGCTGATCGTGGTCACGGTCACCATGGACACGGTGGCCCAGGTCCATTCCCATCTCCTGGCCCATCAGTATGAAGGGCTGATCAAGAAATCGAAGCTGCGGGGGAGCCGTCGATGAATTTGATCCTGTTGGGCCCGCCCGGGGCAGGGAAGGGGACGCAGGCGAAACGGCTGGAGGAGCGGTACGGGCTGAAGCAGCTCTCGACCGGCGACATGCTGCGGGCGGCGATTGCCGAGGGCACGCCGCTCGGCCGGCAGGTGAAGGAGATCCTGGATCGCGGCGATCTGGTGACCGACGAGATCATGCTCGACATGATCGCGGAGCGGATCGCCCAGCCCGACTGCGATCGCGGCTTCATCCTCGACGGCTTCCCGCGCACCGTGCGCCAGGCCGAGGGGCTGGACGAGATGCTGGCCCGGCACGGCAAGGCGCTGGCCGTGGTGATCGAGATGAAGGTCGATGAGGCGGCTTTGTTCGCCCGCGTCGCCAACCGCGCCGCCCAGTCCACCGAGAAGCGCTCCGACGACACCGAGGAGACGCTGCGCAAGCGCCTCGCGATCTATCGCGAGCAGACCGCGCCGATCATCCCCTATTACCGCGGCAAGGGGCTGTTGAAGGCGGTGGACGGCATGGCCGACATGGACGCGGTCACCCGGCAGATCGAGGCGATCCTCGGCCTGCAATCGGCGGACGCCTCGGCCTCCTGACCGGACAGGCCGTGAAGATCAGGGGCGGCCCTCGGGCCGCCTTTTTTCATGGCCGGGCGGCGGCTGCGACGATCCAGTCGCGGAAGGCGCGGATCTTGGGCCGGTGGCGCTGGTCCGCGGAGTAGACCAGCCAGTAGCCCTTGGCGCGGTCGACCAGGAGCGGGAAGGGCGCGACCAGCCGTCCGGTGGCCAGGTCCTCGGCGAAGAAGTCGGGCGTGACCAGGGCCGCTCCGAGCCCGCCGACGGCGGCCTGCGCCGAGGCTGCCTGGTTGTCGAAGCGTGGCGCCGGCTTTCGCAGCGCCGGCGGGGCCTCGACGCCGGCCGCCTCGAACCAGGCATCCCAGCTCATGCTCATGCCGATCAGCGGCAGCGACAGCACATCCGCCGGTTGGCGCAGCCCGGCCGCGAGCCGTGGGGCCACCACGCAGGCGAGGCGAACCTCCAGTAATTTGTGAGCGATGAAGCGCGGTGGAAAACCGCTTGGCCCGGCACGGATCTCGATATCGGCGGCGAGTTCGCCGTCGATGCTGTCGCCGAGCTCGGTGCTGGTGGCGAGCTTGACAGCAAGCTCCGGATGCGCCGCCTGGAAGGCGCCGAGCCGTGGCGCCAGCCAATGGGTGGTGAAGGTGGGCACCGACACGACCGTCAGGCTGCGGCCCGCCGCATCCACCTCGCTGCCGACCGCGGCGCGCAGCCTGCCAAAGGCGTCGACCACCTCGGCGGCCAGCCGTTCTCCGGCCTCGGTCAGGGCCAGGCTGCGGCCGCGGCGGGCGAACAGCGGCGCCCCCAGCCGCTCCTCCAGCCGCTTGATGTGGTAGCTGACGGCCGCCTGGGTCAGCCCCAGCTCGGCCGCCGCGTGGGTGAAGCTGACATGCCGCGCCGCCGCCTCGAAGGCGTGCAGGGCGGGCAGGGGCAGGCTGTCGGTCGGCATGGCTCAGTATAAGCCGGGCTTATGATTTGTCGCGAGCCCCTGCGTGGTTCGGCCGGGCCGGCCGGCGCATCGTCCGCCCATCCCTTCCAGCAGGACGCACGCGATGCCCACCGACCCTCTCGCCTTCCTCAACCCCGACACGATGCCGGCGCCGAACGGCTATTCCCAGGTCGTGCTGATCCCCGCCGGCGCCCGGCTGGTCCAGCTCGCCGGCCAGGTCGGCATCCGCCCCGACGGCTCCATCGCCGGGCCGGATTTCGCCGCCCAGGCCGAGCAGGCCTTCGAGAACGTCAAGGCCGGCCTGGCCGCCGCCGGCAGCGGCTTCGAGCACGTGATCCGGCTCGGCATGTTCGTCACCGACTTCGCCGCCCAGGGCCCGACCCTGCGCGAGGTGCGCGACCGCTACGTCAACCGTGCGGCGCCGCCGGCCAGCACCACGCTGCAGATCGCCCGCTTCTTCCGCGAAGGGCTGCTGTTCGAGCTCGACGTGCTCGCCGTGGTGCCGGGATGAGCGCGGCGCCGGCCGTCCTTTCGGCTCGGCGGCCGACGGCACTGCGCCGCCTTGC
>NZ_JASATH010000264.1:0-8700 GCF_038440215.1 Inquilinus sp. OTU3971
ACGGGGCGAGCGCATGTCACTCCTGGGCGAGCCCGCGCCAAGGCACCGACGCCGAGGATCAGAGCGGCAGGAACCGATAGGCTTGCCCGGCACGCTCGACATGACCGACGCCCGGAAAATCGAGGTGTGCGCCGGCGACGGACACACCGCGCTGTGCCGCGCGCTCCAGCATCTTGGCGCGGGTGACGCGCGCCTGCTGCTGGTTGGCGTCGTATTCCCAGGTCAGCTCCGGCCTTTCGAACTGGATCGAGGGCACATGTACGAGATCCCCCCAGATCAACAGAGTCTCGCCTCCGCTCGACACGTCGAATGCGGTGTGGCCGACTTCATGGCCATGTGCCTGAACGGCAGTGATGCTGTCGCTCAGCTTGAAGCCATCCCCGAACGGCAAGCGGGCCTGACGAAATCGAGAAAGCCGTTCGTACCCGTCGAACCTCGAGATTTCTTCCCGCGGCACAAGGAGCCGCCGGAGATTGGGAAAGGCGTCCGAGCCGTCGGCGGCCACCAGGCCGTGGACGTGGTCTTCATGCGTGTGGGTGAGGGCGACGGTCCCGATGCTTTCACGCGCCACACCCGCCTCGGCCAGCGCGTCGAGCAGCGAGCCCATGGTCGGCAGCCACGCGTTCGCCGCTCCCGTATCGATCAGGACATATTGGTCACGATCGATCACCAGAAAGGCGTTCACTGACAGGCGGAGGTGCCCATCGACCAGTTTCACCCCGGCCGGCATGTCCGATCCAAAAGGACGATCACCCGCTTGACGCAATCGGCTGGGCGGCATGTCGACATGGCCGTCGCGGAGAGCGACGACCACGAGGTCGTCAAATTCGTAGCGCACGAAATTCGTGCCGGACGCTGTCCTTTTCAGGCGACGGTCACCAGCGAAGGTATTCTTGACCGTACCCGCTGCGATAGCGCCGGCCGCTCCTGGGTCGTTGCGACGTGTCATGACACCAAAGCCTTTAGATTGCGACACAGTTCACTCCATCGTGATTGCTGTGTTGAGGCCGGATCCAACTTGGCGATCGCGACGCGATCTTTCAGCTCAGCAGCCAGATGGCTGAACCTCGGCGGCTCCACGCTGCGCCAGATGTCCTTGTGACGGGCACCGTCCATTCCCGATCCGGCGAACGGTGCTGTTAGGTTTCTTCTATAGCAGAATTGAATCTCCTATAGAAGAAGTTTGTCTGGCGCGATGCGTCCTGGGGTGCCTTGGACCGCTGATCGCGTTTGGCGCGGATGGATCGCTGGGATCGTCGAGCTCTATGGCGACCAGGACGACCCGGTCGAGGACCGCCCGGTCTCGTCGGTCGTGGCCGGGCTCGTCTGCGGCCTCGGCCTGGTCCGGCAATGGCGCCGCGACCAGCCGCGCTACGAGAACAGCCGCCCGGGCCTGCCGGCCGGCAGCCCGGCCGAGATCCGGTCCGAGCGCGCCAGCCGCCGGGCCGCGGTCGTCGCCATGGTCGAAGAGGCCATCGACGAGGTCGCCGATCCCGCCCGGATCGCCGACCTCAAGGCCGGACCGGCAGGCCGCGTCAGCGCAGCCGGACCAGCCCGGCCTCGGTCGGCGCGAAGCCGCAGGCGTCGCGGTAGAAGCCGCGGAGATGCGGGTCGAAATCGACATGCAGCCATTCGCAGCCGGCGGCGCGGGACTGCGCGATCGCCTCCGCGACCAGCCGGGTGGCGTGCCCCTGGCGCTGCAGCGGCGGCGTCACCGCCGTGTCGAGCAGGAAGGCGTGCACGCCGCCGTCCCAGGCGACGTTGACGAAGCCGACCAACCGTCCGGCCTGGCGCAGGCACACCCAGCCCAGGCTGAAGCGGTTGACCTGGCCCCACCAGTCGTCGTCCAGCATGGCATGCCCGAAACATTCGGCATGCAGGGCGTTCAGCTCGTCATTGGCGAAGGGGCCGCGCCATTCCAGCGTCGGCCATTCCGGCGTCGGGTCCGCCACCGCTCAGCGGTTTCCCTTGCGGCGCGGCACGACGAACAGGGAGTTGTCCAGCTGCACCCCGGGCTGGATGCCGGTCAGGTCGACCTGGGTGACGGTGCCCTGCTGGTCCACCGCCACCCAGCTCTGCAGGATCATCGGGTTGGCGGTGAAGTTCAGGGTCAGGCTGCCGTCCTCCGGCTTGTCGGTCTGCACCAGCTGGACGCTCAGCAGGTTGTTGCCGCGGCCGACCTTGACGACGGTGACGTCGCCCGACAGCTTGACGTTCGCCCGGGTGATGAAGTCGGCGATGGTCGACCCCAGCGGCACGTCCTTCCGCTGCCGCAGCTCGGCGTCGTAATAGGTCAGCCAGGTGCCGTCGGCGATGTACATGAAGTCGATCGGCGGCTCGTATTCGAGCCGCATCTTGCCCGGCCGCTTCAGGTAGAAATGGCCGCGATACAGGTCGGTGTTGTTGGTGGTCTGGACGAAGTCCGCCTTCACCGTGGTCAGGCTGCCCAGATACTGCTCGACCCGCTGCAGGTCCGCCCGGTCCTGGGCGGTCAGCTGGGCCGGTTGCGCCGCGGCCGTGGCCGGCCCGGCGGCGATCAGCAGCGCGGCCAGGGCCGCGGCGATGAAGCGTAAGATGGTCATGGTCGTCCGGATACACGGGGTCTGTGTTCCAAGTAGGGCGCTGACCCCTGGATATCCAGGGCGGTGACGACATGCCGCTAGTCCTTCAGCACGTCGCTGGCCTCCGCCTGGGCCGCCAGGGTCGCGGCGTCGTCCGGCAGCAGCCAGCCGGCGGCGACCTGCTGCGCCGCCACCGCCTTCACCCGCGCCACGAAGCCGGCATGGCTGCGGTAGCGCTCCTGCAGCGACGGGCGCGGGTCGCGGGCGGCGATGCGCTCGGCCCTGGTCCGGGCGAAGGGGATGAAGCCGCCGAGGAAAGAGCAGCCGCCGCCGGCGCCATAGCCCTGGGCCAGCACGTTCCAGCCGGTGTAGGTGCCGAGCGGCACCAGCGCCTGGACCGAGGGCACGCCCGCGACCTCGTTGCCGTCGGCATCGACGCGCACCACCTTCGACGGCAGCGCCTGCCGGATCCGCGGCGGCAGGAAGTCCGGCACGCCGCTGAGATCCTGATAGCGGAAGCCGCGGCCGACATCGTAGTCGAGGAAGACGTTCAGCTTGCCGTCCGGGCGCGGCGCGTCCGGGATCGCCGGCCAGCCCATCGCCCGCGCATTCGGGTCGACCAGGTCGCCGGCGGCCAGGGTCGGATAGCGGCTGGCCGGCGGCTCCCGGCCCGACCGGACCCAGTCGACCAGCGCCTGGCGCAGCGCCCGCAGGGTCATCGACGAGGGGTTGGGGTTGCCCGGCAGGACGCAGGCGGGCGCGCCGGGGAAGGCGGGGTCGCCGGTGGTCGAGAAGCCGCCGATCGCCGACCCGCCATGGGTCACGCCGGGGAAGTAGTAGCGGCGGACATTGGCCGGCAGCGCCAGGTCGCGGCGCGCATCGGTGCCGACCAGCCCGGGCGACAGGCGCAGGCCCCACAGCTCCGCCGCGCCGAAGGTCTCCATGATCTTCGGGCAGGTGCCGGTCGCCCCGCAGCGGTCCAGCAGGCTCGAGGTTCCGCGCCGACGGGCCCGGTCGTCGTACCGAATCCACCACAGCGTGCCCTCGCTGCCCAGCTCGTACAGCGTGGCGGCGCCGCCGGGAACGCCGAAGCGGATGTTCATCGGCAGCTGGCGCGCGGCGATGTTCGGGTTCAGGCCGTCGAACACGATCCGGCCCTGCTCGTCGGCGTTGAAGCCGAGATTGAGAAAGCTCTTCAGGAAGTTGCCGGATTGCGAGGTGCCGGTCGCCACCGTCCACCGCACCAGCCCGGCTGCCGGGTTGGGCGTGCCGGCCTCATCCGCCGTGGCGTGGCGCAGGAAGGCGTTGAGATCGCGGGTGGCGGCGAAGCCGATGCCCAGCACCTTCGGGTCCTTGCCGGTATAGGCCAGGCCATAGGCGAAGCGCGGGTCGAAGCCGCGGCGCAGGCAGATCCAGCCGGGATCGGGCGTGCCGGGGAAGGGGCTGTCGCTGCAGTTGCCGAAGGCCCAGTCGCGCGGCGGGACCGGGATCGCCGGCCGGTCGTCGGCCGATTGCCGGAACAGCCGCGCCCGGCGGGTGTCCAGCGTCGCCGGCACCGGCCCGGGACCGGTGCGCGAGAAGCCGACCAGGATCGGCAGGCTTTTGGTTCCCGGCGCCATGTTCATGAAGCGGGCGAAGGCCGGCCCGGTCAGCCCGGCCGCTGTCGGCACCTCCGCGGTCTGCAGCCCATCGGTGGCCGGGATGTCGCCCTGCCAGCCGCTGACCACGCGGATATGCCCGTCCGGATCGGCGGCGACGCCGCCATTGCCGCGGTTCGGCACGTCATAGACCAGCACGCCGCTGGCCTGCTTCGGGTCGGCCGGCAGGGCGATGGCGAAGGTCGC
Source organism: Inquilinus sp. OTU3971 (assembly GCF_038440215.1). NCBI lineage: Bacteria > Pseudomonadati > Pseudomonadota > Alphaproteobacteria > Rhodospirillales > Rhodospirillaceae > Inquilinus > Inquilinus sp. OTU3971. The sequence goes on from NZ_JASATH010000264.1 coordinate 4,406, forward strand.
GGCGTACTCGACCTTGCCGCGGGCATTGCGCGGCGCCTGCCGCAGGTCGGTGATGATCGCATTGGCCGGATCCGCCGGGTCCAGCTCGCCTCGGAAGCGGCCGCGCAGGATCTCATAGGCCGGGGCGCCGGGCTTCGCCGGGGCCGCCGCCTCCTGCCGCTCCACGATCATCGTGGTGAGGCGGGCCTGGGCCAGGCCCGGCAGGCCGAGCACCAGCACGGACAGCGCCGCGGCGCGGATGATGCAACCCCTCATGCGTCTTCCCCCGTTGTGTTGGTTCAGCTGTTCTCGGGCAGCTCCAGGTCGAGCAGGGCGGAGGACAGCGACTTGCCGTGGCTGTCCAGGGCCAGCGAGGTGGTGACGCCGCTGCCCAGCACGCCCCGGCCGACGAAATGCAGGGCCGACAGGCCGGGCAGCTCGAAGCGGGTGAAGCGGCCGGCCACGGCGCCGCAGAGATGCGCCTCCACCCGCTCCGCCGTCACCGCACGGCGCAGCCGCTCGTAATCGGCCGGGTCGCGGGCGATCACGCTCAGCGTGGTGGTGTCGCCCTTGTCGCCGGCGCGGGCATGGGCGAGCTGTCCGAGGCGGACCATCATGCCTCCAGGATCTCGACCGCGGGGCTGACGGCCCGCCGGTCGATCAGGGTCGAGACGATGCCGACCACCGGGCGCAGGGCGCTGCGCACGCCGCCCCCCGCCGCCGGGCCGTTGGTGTACAGGCTCTCGACCTCGCGCGCCGCGTCACCCGCGGCCTCGGCGGTGGCGGCGCGGGCGCACAGCCGCAGCCGGACCTCGGAGGGCGCCCCGCCCCGCAGCCGCCCCGGCAGCAGCGAATCGACGCCGACCAGGTCGAGCCGCAGGTCGGTGATGTCGCCGCGGCGGGCCAGCCGGTCGCGCACGATGTCGGCAGCGCGCCGGCCGCGCTCGACCGCGCCGCTGCCGCCATAGGAGATACCGGCCTCCGCCTCCCAGCCCGCCTCATAGGCGACGCTGACCTTCAGCGACTCCGGCCTTGTCTTCCCGCGCGCCCCGGCGACGGCGACCCGGTCCCTGCCCCGCTCGGCCAGCGACACGCCGGTGACGTCCAGCACCACGTCGGGCGTGACATAGGCGCCGGGGTCGGTGACCTCGTACAGCAGCTGCTCGGTCACCGTGGCGCGGCTGACCCGGCCGCCGCTGCCCGGCAGCTTGGTCACGGTGATACCGCCCGCGGCCGTCACCTCGGCGATCGGGAAGCCGAGGTCGGCCAGGCCGGGCGCGTCGCTGCCATCGGCATCGGCGAAATAGCCGCCGGTGACCTGGCCGGCGCATTCCAGCAGATGCCCGGCCAGGGTGGCGGTGGCGATGCGGCCGGCATCGTCCAGCGCCCAGCCGAAGCGCCAGGCCAGCGGCGCCACGAACAGCGACGGGTCGGCGACCCGGCCGGTGATCACCAGCTGCGCCCCGGCCTCCAGCGCCGGCAGCATCGAATCGGCGCCGAGATAGGCGTTGGCGGCGACGAGATGGCCATGCGCGGCCAGCGGCCGGCCGTCCTCGAGGGCAAGGGCGGCCGGGTCGATCCGGTCCAGCACATCGTCGCCGGTCACCACCGCGATCCGCAGCGCCACGCCCAGCTCGCGGCACAAAGCGGCGGCCCGGCGGCCGGCGCCTTCAGGGTCGGCGGCGCCCATATTGGTCAGCACCCGGATGCCCTGGGCGGCGACGCCCGGCAGAACGGGGCGCAGCCGGCGCTCCAGCAACGGATCGAAGCCGGAATCGGGATCGGCCCGGCGGCGGCGATGGGCCAAAGCGATGGTGCGCTCGGCCAGGCATTCGAACACCAGCGCGTCGAGATTGCCGCGCGCCACCAGCTCGGCCGCCGGCTCCAGCCTATCGCCGGCGAAACCGGCGCCGGCCCCGATCCGCATCGCCTTCGGCATTCAGATGGCTCCCGTGGCCCAGGCGACGGCCGTCATGACGAGGGTCGAGGCGAAGGCCCATTTGAAGATGAAGCGCTGATGGGCGCCGAGCTGCACCCCGGTCAGCCCGACCAGGATGAAGGTCGAGGCGGTCAGCGGGCTCAGCGGGAAGCCGGTGGTCATCTGGCCCAGGATCGCGGCCCGGCCGATCGCCAGCGGGTCCTGGCCCAGCGCCCCGGCGGTGCCGGCGAAGACCGGCAGGATGCCGTAGTAGTAGGCGTCCGGCGTGAACACCAGGCTCAGCGGCATGCCGGTCACCGCCACGATCTGCGACAGGTACGGCGCCAGGCTCTGGGGCACGATGGCCACCAGCGCCTCGGCCATGGCGCCGATCATCTTGGTGCCGCCCAGGATGCCGGTGAAGATGCCGGCGGCGAAGATCATCGCGGTGACGGTGACGACGCTGTCGGCATGCTTCACCAGCCGCTCGCGCTGCTGCTCCCAGCGCGGATAGTTGACCAGCAGGGCGATGGCGAAGGCGGTGATGAACAGCACCGGCAGCGGCCACAGCCCGGCCAAAAGGGCCACGATCAGGGCGATGGTCAGGGCGGCGTTGAACCAGGCCAGATGCGGCCGCCGCGCCGCCCGCTCGGCCTCGGTCGGCTCGACCAGCGTCCCCGCGTCGACGCCATGGGCGATGCCCAGCCGCTTGCGCTCGCCGCGGCCGATCAGCCAGGCGGCGACGAACACCCAGGCCAGGCCGGCGACCATCGCCGGGATCACCGGGTTGAACAGGGCCGCGGCATCGATCTTCAGGACCGCCATCGCCCGCGCCGTCGGCCCGCCCCAGGGCAGCAGATTCATGGCGCCGGCGGCCAGGCAGATGATGCCCGGCAGCACCAGCGGGTTCAGGCCCAGCCGGCGATGCACCGGCAGCAGGGCCGTGACGGTGATCAGGAAGGTGGTGGCGCCGTCGCCGTCCAGCGCGACCAGCATGGTCAGCAGCGCCGTGATCAGGCACAGCCGCACCGGGTCGCCCTGCACCAGGGACAGCAGGAACTTGACCGGCCGGTCGAAGATGCCGGTGTCGAGCATCAGCCCGAAATACAGCACCGCGAACATGATCATGATGCCGACCGGCGCGACCTTGACGACGCCGTCCAGCATCATCGGGCCCAGGCCGGCGCCGAAGCCGCCGAGCAGGCCGCCGGCCAGCGGCACCAGCACCAGCGCCACCAGCACCGAGACGCGGCCGCTGAGGATCAGCGCCAGGAACACCGCGATGGTCAGGAACCCCAGGGCCGCCAGCATCCGCCATCCTCCCGTTGCGGCGGCCGTCCTTCATGCGGCGACCGCTCTGGCGTCAGGACGCCATGGCGGGCGGTGGAACCGGAAGTGAATTTGTGTCATCGATTGATGCGTGAAGCGCATCAACCTGTCGCTGTTCGAGATCGAGGTGTTCCTGCAGGTCGACCGGCTGCGCAGCTTCCGCGCCGCGGCCGAGGCGCTGGGCATGTCGCAGCCGGCGGTCAGCCGGGCGGTGGCGCGGGCTGAGACGCGGCTCGGCGTCCGCCTGTTCGACCGCAACACAAGGACGGTCGAGCCGACGCCGCAGGGACGGGAGTTCGCCGCCATCGCCGGCCGGCTGATCGGCGACCTGCGGAGTTCCCTCGACGACCTCGGCGACTATTTCCGCTCGGCCCGCGGCCGCGTCGCGGTGGCCGGGCTGCCCTCGGTCACGGCCGGGCTGCTGCCGCCGGTGATCGACCGGTTCCGCCGCGGCCATCCGGGCGTGTCGGTCGGCGTCATCGACACGCTGCTCGACGGCGTGGTCGGCGCGGTGCTGAGGGGCGAGGCCGATCTCGGCATCGCCGGCCGTCCGGCGCCCGACGGCAAGGTCGAGTTCACCCGGATCATGTCGGACCGCTTCGTCGCCATCCTGCGCCAGGACCACCCGCTGGCGCGGGCTTCGGCCGTCACCTGGGCCGACCTGGCGGCCTATCCCTTCGTCGCCATGTCGCGGATCACCAGCGTCCGCCCGCTGACCGACCGCGGCTTCGCCCAGGCCGGGGTGGCGGTGGAGCCGGAATTCGAGGTGTCGCATCTGGCCACCGCCGGCGCGCTGGTGGCGGCCGGGCTCGGGGTGACGGCGCTGCCGGTGCTGACCCTGCCGGTGCTGGCCCATCCGGCGCTGACCACGCGCCTGCTGCAGGGGCCGGAGGTGACCCGCGACATCGGCGTGCTGACCCGGGCCGGCCGGACGCTGTCGCCCGCCGCCGCCGCCTTCCGCGACACGGTGCTCGCTTCCGGCAACGCGACCGGGGAATGAAAAGGCCCCGGCCCGGGGGGGGGGCGGGCCCGGGTTGGGGGCCCCGGGGGGGGCGGGGTTATACGGGCG
>NZ_JASATH010000265.1:0-8685 GCF_038440215.1 Inquilinus sp. OTU3971
GTCCGATTGCCTCTCCCGCTCGCGGGAGAGGTCGGAGGCGAAGCGGCTCCGGGTGAGGGGAGTTTGTCGAGGCCTGGGCCAGCCCTCACCCGGTCGCCCTGCGGGCGCCCGACCTCTCCCGCCAAGCGGGAGAGGCAATGCGAGGTCGTCGACATCGCGCAGCTTTCAAGCGGTTGCTCTGTGTTGCCTCTTCCGCTTGCTTGCGGGAGAGGCAAGGTGGACACCCGATATCCTGTTGCTCCTGCTGACCGCGCTGGAGCGATCCAACGTCAGACCGCCTGGCGTCCGGACGGGGCGGCGTCGTCGCGGGCCGGCCCGGCGGCCATCGCCTCGAACACGCCGTCGCGCCGCACGAAGGCATGGTATAGCGCCGCCGCGACATGCAGCAGGATCAGCGCGAAGAAGGCGAAGGCCAGGTAGACATGCGCGGTCCACAGCAGCGCGTGAAGCCCGGCGTCCTGCGGCAGGATCGGCGGCAGGGTCACGCCCGGAAACAGCAGGATCGGATAGGCCGCGGCGGACAGCATCCCCCAGCCGATCAGCGGCATGCCGATCATCAGCAGGTAGAAGGCGATGTGCGACAGCTGCGCGGCCAGCTTCATCGGCTCGGGCATGTCGGCCGGCAGCGCCGGCGCGCCGTAGCGCAGGCGCAGCCCCAGGCGGATCAGCACCAGCACCAGGATGGCGATGCCGAGCGGCTTGTGGATCGCCACCAGGGCCAGATACTTCGGCATGACGGTGGAGACCATGCCGACGCCGATGAACAGCATGGCCAGGATGCACACGGCCAGCAGCCAATGCAGCAGGCGCTGGGAGGCGGTGAAATGCCGGCGGCCCGAGGTCATGGCTTGGCTCCCGGATAGGCGTCGTGTTCCGCCGTGCGGAGGTCGTAGGACCGGGCATAGGCGGCCGACCGTGCGGCCGGGAACGGATCATCCGAGGTGCGGATGCCGGCGGGCAGCACGGTCGGGTCGAAGTTGATGTCGCGGCAGGGGCCGTCCTGCTCGGCCTCGATCTTCTGCACGACGAGCGTGCCGACCTCGACGGTGCGGCGGTCCGCCGGCCAGGCCTTGCTCGGGTCCGCGGTGGGGTCGCCCGGATTGGCGACCGTCACCGCCAGGGTCCAGCGCTGCGGGCCGGCGGCGACGCGCCGGGTGATGTCCTGCTCCAGGAAATCCGGGCCGAGCTTCTCCAGCTCGTCATGCGGCACGGAGACCGGCTGCGCCGCCGGCAGCAGCGACCAGCGCACCGTGTGGTCGGCGCCGGAGCCGTCGGTGAAGACGAAGCTGTTGAGGCTGTTGAACCGGTCCTCGGCATAGCTGCCGGTCCAGGGCGCGGTCTGCGCCCAGGCGCCGAAGGTGGCGAATTCCGGATGCGCCGCGGCGAAGGTCTTCATCGCCTCCGGATCCTTGCTGTGGGAGGCGGTCAGCAGCCCGTAGAAGGCCTCCGGCGTCGCCACCGGGAAGAACGGCAGGTCGATCATGGCGCTGCGCCATTCCTGCCCGTCCGGCGTCGTGATCCGCAGCCCCAGGCCCCGCACCCGGACCATCGCATCCACCGCCTTCGGATCGGGGGTACCGAGGTTGAAGCGCCCGAGGGCCGGATACTGGCCGGGGGCGAAGACCTGGGCCTTCGACAGCGCCGCCCCGGCGCCGTTGGACTCGAAGACGCCGGTGAAGCAGATGCCCTTGGCATGGTTCCGGCGATGGCCCGGCGCCGCGCCGCCGGGCGGCGCCAGCGCCGCGACCAGCTTGTCCGGGGTCAGGCGCTGGGGCGAGAACCATCCCGCCGTATAGGCGAAGGCCGCGCCGCCGGCGCCGACGATGACCGCGATCAGGAGCAGCGACCCGAGAGCGGACCGCCCGGGCGATCGTTGCGGCTGGGGCATTCAATCCTCGCTGTGCAGGGACTCGGAGCCTCGATCCGAGGATATCGCGTCTCCGACGGGTGCGGAGAGCGGGAATGACGCTCGGCTCGACGTCCCGCTTCGCCATCGGGAAAGGGGCGCCCGCCACTGTCGGGGGGGCAGGGACAGTGGCGGGCGTTAACATCAGCGGTGTCGGGGGGGAGAGCCGCTGTGCATTGAGACGATAACGGAACCGGCCCGCCCGGATTATCGGACATGCGATCAGGGCGGCCCATACCTTGGGATAGGTCAGCCCTGGTCCGGGGCGTCCCCGCCGGCTTCCAGCTTCCGGCGCAGCGCCGTCATGACGCCGTGCGTCGTCGCGATGTCCTCGACCCCCAGCCCCTCGGCCAGCCCGTCGACCCAGGGGGCCTGCAGGCGCATGGCGGCGTCGAAGGTTTCTCTGCCCTTGCCGGTCAGCACCACCAGCTGCGCCCGGCGGTGATGCGGGTTGGGCTGGAAGGCGACCAGCCCCTCCGCCTCCAGATCGTTGACGATGCGCTGGACGTTCTGGCGGTTGGCACCCATGTCGCGCGCCAGCCACGCCACCGGCTGCGGCCGGTCTGCCGCGACGATGGTGCCGAGCACCTGCCAGCGGGCGCTGGTCAGGCCCAGCCCGGCGACCAGCCGGTCGCCGGCGCTGACGATCCGGCTGTTCAGCCGGAACAGGTCGAGGATCAGGTCGGTCAAGGCGGTTCCCGCCGGCGTTCGCGTCGCTCCGGTCACGTGTCACCATGCAGTGATATTGACATCATGTTGTCAATATGGTTCGTTGCGGTCACTGAATTGACATCATGCAACCATATCGGACGGAGAATGTCATGCCGCAGATGCGACCTCTGGATCCCGCCTTCCCGATCGACCGCCAGATCGCCGTCGATGCCTCGCCGGTCGTGCTGGTCAACGTCTTCACCCTGGATAAGGCCGACGAGCCGGCCTTCCTCCGGGCGTGGCAGGGCGATGCGGAGATCATGAAGCGCCAGCCGGGCTTCATCTCGACCCAGCTGCACCGCGCGGTCGGCGACAGCCCGGCCTATCTGAACTATGCCGTCTGGGAATCAACCACCGCCTTCCGGGCCGCTTTCGCGAATCCGGAATTCCGGGCGAAGCTGTCCGCCTATCCGGCCTCGGCCGTGGCGTCCCCGCACCTGTTCCAGAAGGTCGCGGTGCCGGGCATCTGCGTCGCCTGACCGCTACTGGCCGACGCTCTGGGCCAGCAGTTGGTTGCGGATCTCGACATGCGGGAATCCGACCACGGTCACCCGGCGGCCGCTGGCGAGCTTGCCGGGCTGGCCGGGCGGCACCACCACGGTCCAGGCTTCGGTCGGGGTCTGCAGGCGGAACGAGGTCACGCCGTTGCGGTGGGAGACGCCGTCGATTCGGCCGGTCACGGTGATCGGCGAGTTGGTCGCGTATTCGCGCGGATCGGTCGGGGCCGCCCCGCCCGCCGTCGCCGAGACTGCGGGATGGCGCGGTTCGGGTGCGACCGGCGACCGGCGCGGCTCTTGGACCCGGGTGTCCGACGGCACCGGGAAGGGCATCGCCTTTTCCGGCACGGTCGACGGGGTCGATGGGGCCGGCGTGGTGGGCTGGACCACGGTGGTCTGGGCCCAGGTGGCCGGCGCTGCGGCCATCAGGCCGGCGAGGATGGCGGCGGTCGCCGCGCGGGTAACCATGGCTTTGCTCTCCATCTTCGGCGCCGGGCCGGTGACCCGGCAGCGGGAAATCTGCGCTTCAATCTCCGGCAAAGCCGGGATCTCCGCAGCTTAAGAAATGGAGAACATCCGTCCAGGTTCCGGCCCGGTCGGCGAAGGAGCTTGCGCCCGCCCGCCGCGGCGCCATGATGGCGCGTCTCGATGGAACGGGGGGCGACAGGGTGTCCGATCTCTTGCTGGTCGGCTGCGGCCGGATGGGAAGCGCGCTGGTCAAGGGCTGGCTGGCGGGCAACGCCGCCGACCGGATCTGGGCGGTGGAGCCGGCGGATCTCGGCCTCGCCGATCCGCGGCTGCACCATGTCCGCGACGCGGCCCAGCTGCCGGCCGATCTGGCGCCCGAGGTGGTGGTGCTGGCGGTGAAGCCGCAGATGATGCCCGAGGCGCTGCCGGCCTATCGCCGCTTCGCCCGGCCAGGCACGCTGTTCCTGTCGATCGCCGCCGGCCGCACCCTGGCGTATCTCGAGCAGGGGCTGGGGGCGGCGGCCGCGGTGGTCCGCGCCATGCCGAACACCCCGGCCGCGATCGGCCAGGGCATCTCCGTCCTCGTGGCGAATGCTGCGGTGTCGCCGGACCAGCGCAAGCGGGCCGAGACGCTGATGCAGGCCGCCGGGCAGACCGCCTGGATCGAGGACGACGCGCTGATGGACGCGGTCACCGGCGTCTCCGGCAGCGGCCCGGCCTATGTCTTCTACCTGATCGAGACCCTGGCGGAGGCTGGCCGCGCCGCCGGGCTGCCGGCGGACCTCGCCATGCAGCTGGCGCGGCAGACCGTGGTCGGTGCCGGCGCCCTAGCCGGCGCCGCGACCGAGAGCGCCGCCGATCTGCGGATCGCCGTGACCAGCCCGAAGGGCACCACCCAGGCGGCACTCGACGTGCTGATGGCGCCGGACGGGCTGCAGCCGCTGATGACCAAGGCGGTCGCCGCCGCCACTCGGCGCGGCCGGGAACTGGCGTAGTGGCCAGCAGCAGCGAGCGGGTCGCCGCGGCGCTGGCGGCGGCGGGGCATGCGCCCGAGATCCGGGTGTTCGACTCTTCGACCCGCACCTCGGCCGATGCCGCGGCGGCGATCGGCTGCACGGTGGCGCAGATCGCCAAGTCGCTGGTGTTCCGCGCCCGCGGCAGCAACCGGCCGGTGCTGGTGATCGCCAGCGGCGTCAACCGGGTCGATGAGGCGGCGGTGGCCGCGGCCCTGGCCGGCCGCATCGATGGCTTGAAGATCGAGCGCGCCGATGCCGGCTTCGTGCGCGACGCCACCGGCTTTGCCATCGGCGGCGTCGCCCCGGTCGGCCATGCCACGCCGCCGCATGTGGTGATCGACCGCGACCTGCTGGCGCTGCCGCGGATCTGGGCCGCGGCCGGGACGCCGAATTCGGTCTTCGCCCTGACGCCGGAGCAGCTTGTTGCCCTGACCGGCGGTGTGGTCGCGGACGTGGCGAAGCGGGCGCCGTGATCGGCCATCTCTCCCTGGGCGTGTACGACCTCGACCGCGCCGTCCGGTTCTACGACGCGGTGCTGGCCCCGGTCGGCATGGTGCGGGTGTGGGCCGACGCCACTGCCGCCGGCTACGGCCCGCCCGGCGGCAACGACAAGCTCGCCTTGATGCGGCAGCCGCAGCCGGTGGTGCCGCCGGGACCCGGCTTCCACCTGGCCTTCGATGCCCCGACGCACGAGGCCGTCGACCGGTTTCACGCCGCCGCCCTGGCCGAAGGCGGGCATGACGCCGGCGCCCCTGGGCAGCGGCCGCATTACGGGCCCAGCTACTACGCCGCCTTCGTCACTGACCCGGACGGCCACAAGCTGGAAGCGGTCTGCCAGCAAGCGCCGGCTCGCCTTGCCGCCGAATTGCGTTAGATTGAAACGGACGGCCCGTCCCGCATGCCGGGCCGGATGGTCGATCGCGAGGAGCCGGAGATCATGGCGAAGAAGGCCGACATAGCGAACCACATCGTCACCACCGCGGTCGACCTGGCGGCGGAGAAGGGCTGGCGCGCCCTGACCCTGGCGGATGTCGCCCAGACGGCGCGGGTGCCGATGTCGGCGCTGTACCGCCACTGCCCGACCAAGCCGGACCTGCTGGCCGGGTTCAGCCGGATGATCGACCAGGCGGTGCTGTCCGAAGGCCTGCCGGGCGCCGACGAGAGCCCACGCGACCGGCTGTTCGACCTGATGATGCGCCGCTTCGACGTGCTGTCCGGCCATCGCGCCGGGATCAAGGCGATCCTGCGCGACCTGCGGCTCGACCCGCTGACCACCCTGCTGCAGGCACGGCAGCTCGAGCTGTCGATGCGCTGGACGCTGCAATCGGCCGGCATCTCGACCGCCGGGCTGCTCGGCCGGGCGCGGGTGCAGGCGCTGTGCCTGATCTACGGCCTGGTGCTGCGGGCCTGGGAGCAGGATGATTCGCCGGATCTCGACCGCACCATGAAGGCGCTGGACCAGCGGCTGCGCCAGGCCGAGCAGTGGCAGAACACCTTCGGCCGCAGCCGCGGCGAACGCCCGGCGGAACCGCCGGCCCAGTCGGCGGCCTCGGCCGGCCAGCAGCCGACGCTGCACTAGATGAGAGTCGCACTGCGCTGGATGACAACTTTGCTGCAGTGCACAATTTCCTTTTGCAGTGCGGCCGGACGCGTGTAAGGTGCTGCTTTATTGTGCAATAGGAGTTGGGCCATGAGCAAGGTGCCGCCGGTCTGGGACGTCGACTTCACCAAGCTGCTGAGCGAGTTCAAGGTGCCGGGCGTCGACCTCGACGCGGTGCTGCAGGCCCAGCGCAAGAACATCGAGGCGCTGACCGCCGCCAACCGCACCGCGGCCGAGGGCCTGCAGGCCTTCGCCCGCCGCCAGGGCGAGATCCTGCGCCAGAACATGGCCGAGCTGCAGAGCCAGTTCTCAACCGCCGTCTCCGCCGGCGCGCCGGAGGACAAGCTGGCCAAGCAGACCGAGCTGGCGAAGTCCGCCTTCGAGAAGGCGATCGCCGACATGAAGGAGCTGGCCGAGCTCCTGGCCAAGTCGAACACCGAGGCCGCCGAGATCGTCAGCAAGCGCGTCAGCGCCAGCTTCGACGAGCTGAAGGGCGTGCTGAAGGCCCCGACGACCAAGCGCTGATCCCGGCTCCACCGAGACCATGAAGGCCGCCTCCGGGCGGCCTTCTTGCCTTCCGGACGCCGGCGCGGCAGGGTGCGCCGGTTTCGCGGAGGGCAGAATGACGATCAGCTACGACGATTTCGCCAAGGTCGACATCCGGGTCGGCACCATCGTGGCGGTGGAGCCGTATCCCGAGGCGCGCAAGCCGGCTTACAAGCTGACCGTCGACCTGGGGCCCGGGATCGGCCGGAAGCGCAGCTCGGCCCAGCTGGTGGCGCTGTACACGCCGGAGACGCTGCTCGGCCGGCAGGTCGCGGCGGTGGTGAACTTCCCGCCGAAGCAGATCGGCCGCTTCCTCTCCGAGATCCTGGTTCTGGGCTTCCCCGATTCCGAGGGCAACGTCGTGCTCGCCGCGATCGAGCGCCCGGTGCCGAATGGCGGGCGGCTGTACTAGCTCTCCGCGATTGACGCGGCGCCGCGTCCCGCCGATCATCGTTGCGATCGCAGGATCAGCCATACCCTCCACGTGACTGGCGAGACGGGGGAGCACCCCGAGGGAGCGTGGAGGACCGTTTCGATGCCGCTCGCCTGGGCAGCCTTCCTTGGAAGCTGGTCAGGCGATTCGTGTCCAGGCATCGAAACGGAGACCCTCATGGAATACCAGCACCAGCCCGACCCGGTCGATCTCGATCCGCGCGCCCGCCTCGCCGCCGCCGATCCGGACGCCGCCGCCATCCTCGAGCGCGAGGAGCGCCGGCAGCAGCAGGGCCTGACCCTGATCGCGTCGGAGAACCACGCCTTCCCCGAGCTGCGGCCGCTGCTTGGCTCGGTCTTCGCCGACAAATACGCCGAGGGCCAGCCGCGCCGGCGCTACTATGGCGGCAACCTGCATGCCGACGAGATCGAGGAGCTGGCCCAGGGCCGCGCCAGGGCGCTGTTCGGCGCCGAGCACGCCAATGTCCAGCCGCTGTCCGGCTCGCCGATGAACCAGGCGGTGTATTTCGGCCTGCTCGCCCCCGGCGACACCATCCTGGCGATGGACCTGTCGCATGGCGGCCACCTGACCCATGGCGCCCCGGTCTCGGCGATGGGCCGGATCTTCCGCTTCGTCCGCTACGGTACCGTCGCCGGCGGCGGCTTCGACTTCGACGCGATCCGCGAGACCGCCCGGCGCGAGCGGCCGAAGCTGCTGATCACCGGCTTCTCCTCCTACCCGCGCGACATCGACTACGCCGCCTTCAAGGCGATCGCCGACGAGGTCGGGGCCATCACCATGGCCGATGTCTCGCATATCGGCGGGCTGATCGCCGGCCAAGCGCTGCCGAACCCGCTGGCCGCCGGCTTCGACGTCGTCACCACCACCACGCACAAGACACTGCGCGGGCCGCGCGGCGGGCTGATCCTGTGCCGCGAGCCGTTCCGCAAGGCGATCGACCAGTCGGTGTTTCCGGGACTGCAGGGCGGTCCGCATATGGACCAGGTCGCGGCCCTGGCCACGGCGCTGCACCTGGCGGCGCAGGAGGAGTTCCAGGCCTATGCCCGCCGCGTGCTCGACAACGCCAAGGCGCTGGCCGAGGCGCTGCAGGGCCGCGGCGCGCAGCTGGTGACCGGCGGCACCGACAACCACCTGATGGTGGTCGATGTCGCCGCCAGCTTCGGCATCGACGGCGACGAGGCGCAGCAGCGCCTGGATCGCGTCGGCCTGGTCTCGAACAAGCAGGTGGTGCCGGACGACACCCGACCGCCGCTGCGCCCGTCCGGGCTGCGGCTCGGCACGCCGGCGGTCACCACGCGGGGCATGCGCGAAGGCCAGATGACGGCGCTGGCGGATCTGATCGTCGACGCGGTCACCGGCGCCCGGCCGGAGCCGGCGCTGGCGAATGCTGTGCGGGACTTCGCCCGGCGGTTCCCGATCCCGGGGTGAGTGGAAAGGGAAGGGCGGGGCCAGGGGGGCGCCCCCCCCCACAAACGCAAGGGATAAAA
>NZ_JASATH010000266.1:0-8533 GCF_038440215.1 Inquilinus sp. OTU3971
GACAAGGCCGCCTACCTCGACTTCGTCGTCGAGATCATCCGCCGCTGCGACGGCCAACAGGGCTTCCAGGTCCTGCCGCGCCGCTGGGTGTCGAAAGGACCTTCGGCTGGATGATCCGCTGGCGCCGTCTCGTGCGCGACTACGAGAAGCGCATCGACGTCTCCCGCGCCATGATCTTCGTCGCCATGGGCGGCATCATGCTCCGCCGAAACGCCCATCCGTGAATTTCCAAACAGACTCTAACAATTTTTGAATCGGTTATCGTTTCGACTGTCCTTAACTCCTCGGGGCAGAATCCGTCAGAACGCCGCCGCGCCGATCCCCAGCTCTGGATAGAGCGCATCGAGCGCGCCGACATCCGACCGGGTCTGGGCGATGATCCAGTCGCGGATCTCGGCCACGGCCGTGCGCATCGGCCGGGCCCGCGAATGCACCAGTTGGCACAGCCGGCCGGTGCACATCAGGCTGCTTGCGGCAGGCACCAGCGCCCCGGTGCCGAGCCAGTGCGAGGACACCGTCACCCAGCCCAGCGCGATGCCCTGGCCCAGCAGCGCCGCCTGCACCACGATGGCATAGTCGGAGAAGCTCAGCGTGCTCCGCGGCCCGGCTCGGTCGTCGCGGAGGTCCTCGAACGCATCCGGCCAGGCGGGGTCGGAGCCGGCGAGGCTGATGATGGTGTTGCCGTCGCCTGTCGCCTTCTGCCGCTCGAGATAGGCCGGGCTGCAGATCGGCAGCATGATCTCGCGCATCACCAGCGACGTCTCGTGGCCCGCATCGCCGCCATCGACGAAGCGCATGCCCAGATCGACGTCGTCGACCGGCCCATGCAGCGGCCCGGCGATCAGCTGGAAGCGCAGGTCGACCGACGGGAACTCCTTCTGCAGCCGGTTGATCCGCGGCATCAGCCAATGGGTGGTGAAGGCGGTGGACAGCGACAACGTCACCGTCTCGGTGCCGGTGCGCTTGACCTCGATCTCGCGGATCGCGGCCTCGATGCCGCGGAACCCTTCGGCGATGCGGCGGTACAGCGACAGGCCGTCCTCGGTCAGCACGATGCCGGCGGCGGAGCGGTCGAACAGCCGCACGCCGAGATGACTTTCGAGCCGGCCCAACATCCGGCTGACCGCCGGCTGGGTGACGTTCAGCTCCGCCGCCGCGCGGGTGAAGCTGCCGCAGCGCGCCGCCGCCTCGAACACGAAGAGGGCGTTGGAGGAGGGCAGCATCCGACGCAGCTGGGTCATGATCTGAGTTTATGGGCCGGCCAACCTTTTCGCAATTGCTCTGGCCCCGGTCGTTTGCTGTGATCCACCCACGACACAAGGATCCCGGCACGCCATCGCCCGCCCGGCGGAGAACGATGCGACGGCTCCGGTGACGGCCGCTCATGCCGCCATGGCATGCGCGGCGCTCAGGGACAAGGCTACGACCATGACGCAGCACGGCAGCACGGGCGTCTCGATCCGTTCCGTCAGCAAGCGTTACGACGCCTTCCGCGCCCTCGACGATGTCAGCCTGACGATCGCGCCGGGCGAGTTCGTCTCGCTGCTCGGCCCGTCCGGCTCGGGCAAGACCACGCTGCTCAGCATCCTCGGCGGCTTCATCCAGCCGACCGCCGGGTCGGTCCGGTTCGGCGAGCGCGACGTCACCTTCACCCCGCCGCACAAGCGCGACATCGGCATCGTGTTCCAGAGCTACGCCCTGTTCCCGCACATGACGGTGGGCGAGAACGTCGCCTTCCCGCTGCGGGCGCGGCGCCTGCCGAAATCCGGTTGGGCCGGCAAGGTGGCCGGGGCGCTGGCGATGGTCGAGCTGTCCGGCTACGAGAACCGCCGCATCTCGCAGCTCTCCGGCGGCCAGCGCCAGCGCGTCGCCCTGGCCCGCGCCATCGTGTTCGAGCCGCGGCTGATCCTGATGGACGAGCCGCTCTCCGCCCTCGACAAGCAACTGCGCGACGCGATGCAGATCGAGCTGCGCCATCTGCACCGGCGACTGGGCGCGACCATCGTCTACGTCACCCACGACCAGCGCGAGGCGCTGACCATGAGCGACCGGGTGGCCATCCTGCGCGACGGGCGGCTGGTGCAGATCGACACGCCGGAGCGGCTGCACGACCACCCGGCCGACAGCTTCGTCGCCAGCTTCATCGGCGAAGCCGCGCTGCTGCCGGTCACCCGGGCCGGCCCCGACCGGGTGGCGCTCGGCGGCGCCGTGCTGCGCTCCGGCCGGCCGCTGCCGCAGGCAGGCGAGTTGCTGCTGGCGGTGCAGACCGAGAAGCTGCTGATCGATGCCGGCGACGGCGGCGACGGCGCCAACCGGCTGTCCGGCCTGGTGTCGGAGATCATCTACCAGGGCGAAAGCCTGAAGGTGTTCCTGACCCTCGACGACGGCACCGTGCTCAGCCTGCGCCAGCCGAGCCACCACGCGGCGCGCGGCAGCGTGCCGCCGGTCGGCGGCCGGATCGCGGTCACCCTGCATCCCGAAGACACCATCATCGTGCCGCGCGCTGCCTGAGCCCGCGCCGTTCCTCCCGATTCACAACCGAGAAGCAGACATGCCGTTCAGCGCCTTCAAAGTCCTCACCTTCGACGTCGTCGGCACCCTGATCGACTTCGAGACCGGAATCCTCGACTCCGTCCGCCGGATCGGCGGCCGCGCCGCGCAGGGGCTCAGCGACGACCGGATCTTCGAGGCCTATAAGCGCGGCCGCGACGCCCATGCGTACCGGTCGAGCGAGGCGATGTTCCATGTCTACAAGTCGCTGGCGGGCGAGTTGGAGCTGCCGGCCGACGACCTGGCGGCCGGGGCGTTCCAGCTCGACGTGCTGCGCTGGCCGGCCTTCGCCGATTCCGCCGAGGCGCTGCGCCGCCTGCGCCGCCGCTTCCGGCTGGTGGCGATGACCAATGCCGACCGCACCGCCTTCTCCAGCTACGCCAACACGCTGGGCCAGCCCTTCGACGACAGCGTCACCGCCGACGAGACCGGCACGGCCAAGCCCGACCCGAACTTCTTCTCCTTCAACCGCGGCCGGCAATCGGCCTTCGGCTACAAGTTCGGCGAGATCCTGCATGTGGCGCAGAGCCAGCACCACGACATCGGCGTCGCCCGCAAGCTCGGCTACAAGACCTGCTGGATCGAGCGCCGGCAGGGGCAGCAGGGCTTCGGCGGCACCCCGGCGGTGCCGACGCTGACCACGCCCGACTTCCACTTCGCCACGCTGCAGCAGCTCGCCGACGCCGTCGAGGCGGCCGAGCCGCGGGCCGCCTGACCGGACGCGCGCCGATGATGGCCCTTCCTTCCCCCAGACCCGGCGTCAACTCGCTCTGGGCCGCGACCGGGGGCCCGGCACCGCGGCTGCCGGCGCTGGATGGCGACGCGACGGCGGATGTGGTCATCATCGGCGCCGGCTACACCGGCCTGTCGGCGGCGCGCCACATCGCCGCCGGCGGGCTCGCCCCGCTGGTGCTCGACGCCAACGCGGTCGGGTGGGGGGCCAGCGGCCGCAACGGCGGCTTCGTCACCCCGAAGTTCCGCCTGTCCCTCCCGGCCATCGCCGCGGCCCATGGCCGGGATATGGCGCGGCGGATGTACGAGCTGGGCCATGAAGCGGTCGACGCCGTCGAGGAACTGGTCGAGGAGTTCGACATCGACAGCGCCGGCTTCGCCCGGGTCGGGCTGGTCAAGGCGGCGCACACCGAACGGGCGCTGGCCGCGGTCGCCGCCGAGGCGGACTGGATGAAGGCCGAGATGGGCGACGGCCATATCAGCCTGCTGTCGCGCGACGAGGTCCGGGCGGAGCTCGGCTCCGACGGCTTCGTCGGCGGCGCGCTGACCCGCGGCCCCGGCTGCATCCATCCGCTGAACTATGCGCGCGGGCTGGCCGCCGGCCTGTCGGCGCGCGGCGTGCGCATTCATGAGGACAGCCCGGCCCTGGCGATCCGGCGCGAGCCGGGGGCGGTGGTGGTGGAGACGCCGCGGGGCAGGGTACGTGCGAAGCAGGCGATCATCGCGACCAACGCCTATTCCGACCTGACCGGCGCGACGCGGGCGATGCAGCGCACGCTGGTGCCGTTCCGCAGTGCCATCCTGGCGACTGCGCCGCTGCCGCCGGACCTCGCCGCAAGCCTGCTGCCGACGCGCCGGATCTGCAGCGAGACGCGGCGGATGATGCGCTGGTTCCGGATCGTCGACGGCCGCTTCGTCTTCGGCGGCCGCGGCGCCTTCGGCAAGGCGGATTCGCCCGCCGCCTTCGCGGCGCTGCGCCGCGCCATGGTGGCGCTGTTCCCGATGCTCGCCGACATCCGGGTCGAATACAGCTGGTCCGGCCTGGTCGCCATGACCTTGGACTCGGTGCCGCATGTCGGCCGGCGCGACGACGGGCTGCTGTTTGCCCTCGGCTACAACGGCGCCGGCGTCGCCATGGCCAGCCTGATGGGCCGCTATCTCGCCGCCTTCGTGCGGGGCGAGACGCCGGATGTCGGGCTGCTCGACGCCAGACGGCTGGCGCCGGTGCCGTTCTATCCGCTGCGCGAGCCGGCGGTCCGGGCCGTTGCCGGCTGGTACCAGATGCTCGACGCCGTCGGGCTGTGACATGCCGGGTGACCGGCCAACGAAACAGGGAGACAGGACCATGAGATCCAGGCTTCACCTCCTCGCCGCCGGCCTCACCGCCATCAGCGCGCTGGCCGCGGGCGCCGCCGGCGCCGAGCAGATCACCTTCGTGTCGCAGGGCGGCGCCTATCAGGAGGCGCAGACCAAGGCCATCCTCGACCCGGCCGCCGAGCTTCTCGGCATCACCATCAACCAGGACAGCGCGCCGGACGCCTGGCCGGTGATCAAGACCCAGACCACCACCGGGAAGCCGATCTGGGACGTGGTCGACACGCCGACCAAGGACTGCGTACGCGGCGGCCAGCAGGGCATGATCGAAAAGCTGGACTTCGCCAAGATCCCGAACGCCGCCGGCCTGCCGGACGACTACAAGACGCCGTATTCGGTGGCCTATGAGTTCTATTCCAGCGTCCTGGCCTACAACACGGAGAAGTATGGCGACAACCCACCGAAGACCTGGGCCGATTTCTGGGACGTGAAGAAGTTCCCCGGCACCCGGGCGCTGCGCAACCACCCGCTGGCGACGCTGGAGGCGGCGCTGCTGGCCGACGGCGTGGCGCCGGACAAGATCTACCCGCTGGATGTGGACCGCGCCTTCCGCAAGCTGGAGGAGATCAAGCCGAACATCGCGGTGTGGTGGACCTCGGGCGCCCAGTCCGCCCAGCTGCTGGCCGATGGCGAGGCCGACATGATCATGGCCTGGAACGGCCGCGTCTCCGCCGTGGCCAAGGAGGGCGCGCCGGTCGGCTTCACCTACAACCAGGGCATGCTGCAGAACACCTCGCTGTGCATCCTGAAGGGCGCGCCGAACCTCGACACCGCGGTCAAGTTCGTCAACGCGGCGATCGCGCCGGACATCCAGGCCAACTTCCCGGCCTATATCGACTACGGCCCGGCCAATCCGGAGGCCTACAAGACCGGCAAGATCTCGCCCGAGCGCGCGGCGGAGATGCCGAGCGCGCCGGACAACGCCGCCAAGCAGGTGCTGGTGTCCACCGAGTGGTGGAGCTCTCCGGCCGGCGAGGAGGTGCTGAAGCGCTGGGCCTCCTTCATCCAGCAGTAACCCCGAGCGGTTGAAGCAGGGTCATCCATGTCCGTGACCATTAGTCCTTCGGTCTCGCAGCCGACCATCGGTCCGTCGGTGTCGCAGGAGCGTCGCGAGCAGCGGCTGACGCTCCTGCTGCTGGCGCCGGCCCTGGCGATGATCGTCTGCCTGCTGATCGTGCCGCTCGGCTGGCTGGCTTGGCAGTCGATCCGGCAGGACGGCGGGTTCACGCTGGCCAACTACCAGCGGTTCCTGACCGACGACGCCACCTGGATGTCGTTCCTGCAGACCTTCCGCATCGCCTTCACCGTCACCCTGGCGACGCTGCTGCTCGGCTATCCGGTCGCCTATGTCGCGGCGGCCGTGATGCCGACCTGGCGGGTGGTGATCCTGGCGCTGGTGGTGCTGCCGTTCTGGACCAGCGTGCTGGTGCGCTCCTACGCTTGGCTCATCCTGCTGCAGCGCCGCGGCATCATCAATTCGGCGCTGACCGATCTTGGCCTGATCGACAGCCCGCTCTTGCTCGTCAACAACGAGCTCGGCACCGTGATCGCGACGATCCACATCCTGCTGCCCTTCATGGTGCTGCCGCTCTACGCGGCGATGCAGAAGATCCCGCGGGAGCTGACCATGGCCGGGGCCAGCCTGGGCGGGTCGCCGAGCTTCGTCTTCCTGCGCGTGTTCCTGCCGCTGTCGCTGCCGGGCGTGATCGCGGGGGCGGTGCTGGTCTTCGCCCTGACGCTCGGCTTCTACATCACGCCGGAGCTGCTGGGCGGCGGCCGGACCTACATGGTGTCGATGCTCGTCTCCCGGAACATCGAGGTCTACAACGAGTGGGGCGCGGCCTCGTCGATCAGTGTCGTCCTCCTGGCCTGCGTGTTCCTGATCTTCCGGGTCGCCAGCCTGTTCATCCCGTTCGAACGGATCATGGGCGCGAGGTGACCATGAACATCACCCGCTTCTTCCTGTACGGCTTCGTCGCACTGGTCCTGGTCTGGCTGGTGGTGCCGATCGTCATCGTCGTGCCGATGTCCTTCTCCGGCGCGCGGTTCCTGTCCTTCCCGCCGCCCTCCTGGTCGCTGCGCTGGTACGAGTCCTATCTCGGCAACCCGGCCTGGATGCAGGCGACGAAGATCAGCCTGATCGTGGCCGGGTCGAGCGCGGTCCTCGCCACCATCATGGGGACGGCGGCGGCCTATGCGCTGAACCTCACCCAATCCAAGCTGCTGCGCGGCCTGCAGGTGGTGCTGCTGCTGCCGCTGGTGGTGCCGATCGTGATCACCGCCGTCGGCATCTTCCTGGTCTATGCCCAGGTCGGGCTGCTGGCGACCATGACCGGGCTGATCCTGGCCAATGTCATGCTCGGGCTGCCCTATGTGGTGACCTCGGTGCTGGTCAGCCTGCGCAAATTTGACCCGGCGCAGGAGATGGTGGCGCTCAGCCTCGGCATGAACCGGTTCCGCACCTTCTTCGCCGTGACCCTGCCGCAGATCCGCTCCGGCGTGGTCTCCGGCCTGCTGTTCGCCTTCATCTCGGCGCTGGACGAGACCGTCGTCGCCCTGTTCGTGTCCGGCGGCCAGTACCAGACCCTGACCAAGCGCATGTTCACCTCGCTGCGCGACGAGATCGACCCGACCATCGCCGCCATCAGCACGCTGCTGACCGCCGTTTCCCTGGTCATCGTCGTGCTGGCCTCCCTCAGCGCCTGGAACGCGGAGCGAAGGCGGGCCGCCGCCGGATGAGGGCCGACTGCCTGATCCTGGGCGGCGGCTCCGCCGGCTGCGTCCTGGCCGCGCGGCTGTCGGAGGATCCCGGCCGCTCCGTCATCCTGGTGGAGGCGGGGCGTGACATTTCTGCAGACAATGCCCCGGCCGAGATCCTCAGCCGCTATCCCGGGCGGGCCTATCTCGACACTTCGAACATCTGGGGCGCGCTGACGGCGCTGATGGGCTACGGCCGGTCGAACGCGGCGCCGCGCACAAGTCGCCGCTACGAGCAGGCGAAGCTGCTCGGCGGCGGCTCCGCCATCAACGCGCTGATGGCCAATCGCGGCTCGCCCGCGGACTACGCCGAGTGGGAGGCGCTGGGCGCCGCCGGCTGGAGCTGGGACGACTGCCTGCCGTATTTCCGCCGGATCGAGGCCGACCGCGACTTCGCCGGCCCGCTGCACGGGTCGGACGGGCCGCTCACCATCCGGCGCATCGGCGACGACCGGGTCTCGCCCTTCGTGCTCCGGGTGATGCAGACGCTGGAGCGGCGCGGCTACCCGATCCGGGCCGACCAGAACGGCCCCTGGGAGGACGGCACGTATCGCGGCGCCATCGCGGTCAGCGACCGGGGCGAGCGGCTGCCGACCTCGATCGCCTATCTGACGCCCGAGGTCCGCCGCCGGCCCAACCTGACGATCCTGACCGGATATCGCGCCGACCGGCTGCTGTTCGACGGCCGCCGCACCACCGGCGCGGAGATCGCTGGCGCGGACGGCCGGCCGCAGGTGATCGATGCCCGCGAGGTCATTGTCACGGCGGGCGCCATCCACACCCCCGCGCTCTTGCTGCGCTCCGGCATCGGGCCGGCCGCCGAGCTGCAGCCGCTCGGGATCCCGGTGGTCGCGAACGCCCCGGGCGTCGGCCGCAATCTGATGGAGCATCCCTCCATCGCTGTGGCCGCCTATCTGCCGCCGCCGATGCGGGTGAGAGATCGTGGGGAGCACCACGAACAGGCGATCTGGCGGTTCTCGTCGGGGCTGAACGGCCTGCCGCAGGGCGACATGCATGCCGCCATCCTGTCGCGCTCCGGCTGGCATTCGGTCGGCCTGAGGATGGGAAGTCTGTTCTTCTGGGTCAACAAATCCTGCTCGCGCGGCTTCCTGACCCTGAT
>NZ_JASATH010000267.1:0-8471 GCF_038440215.1 Inquilinus sp. OTU3971
CCCCCCCCCCCCCCCCCGCCCCCCCCCCCCCCCCCCCCCCCCCCCCCCCCCGGCCGTGTTCCTGTTCGACGAGCCGCTGTCCAACCTCGACGCCAAGCTCAGGGTGCAGATGCGCACCGAGATCAAGCTGCTGCACCAGCGGCTGAAGACCACCTCGATCTACGTCACCCACGACCAGGTCGAGGCCATGACCATGGCCGACCAGATCGTGGTGATGCGCGACGGGCGGGTGGAGCAGGCGGGCGCGCCGCTGCATCTCTACGACAACCCGGCCAATGTCTTTGTCGCCGGCTTCATCGGCTCGCCGGCGATGAACTTCATCGACGGCACTGTGGCCGATGGCGGCGTCCGCGCCGGCGACGGCACGCTGCTGCCACTGCCCGCAGGGGCGAAGGTCGAGGCCGGGAAGCGGGTGCGCTACGGCGTGCGGCCGTCGCATCTCCGCGTCGCCGCCGACGGGGCCGGGCTGCCGACCGAGGTCGAGGTGATGGAGCCGACCGGCGACGACACCTTCGTCTACGGCCGCATGGCGGGGCAGGAGATCTGCGCCATGTTCAATCAGCGCCAGAGCTTCGGCCCCGGCGACACCATCCGGCTGCAGCCCGATGTCGGGCGCGTCCACCTGTTCGACGCGGAGACCGAACGCCGCCTCTGACGGCGGCGGCTTTCAGACACCGATTTTCAAGCAAAGACAGACGGGAGAGGAAACATGGCTGAGTTCACGCGGCGCGACGTTCTGAAGACCGGGGCGGGGCTGGCCGCTGCCGGCACTCTCGGTACCTCCGGCCTGGTCCGCCCGGCCTATGCCCAGGACCTGTCCTACACCCCGGAATCGGGCGCGACGCTGCGGGTGCTGCGCTGGGCCAAGTTCGTCCAGGGCGACGAGACCCAGTGGCTGGCCAACACCAAGGCGTTCAGCGACAAATACGGCGTCCCGGTGCGGGTCGACAGCGAGGGCTGGGAGGACATCCGGCCGAAGGCGGCGGTCGCCGCCAATGTCGGCAGCGGGCCCGATGTCGTGCTGGTCTGGTTCGACGACGCCCAGCTCTATCCCGACAAGCTGCTCGACGTCTCCGAACTGGCCAATTATCTCGGCAACAAATACGGCGGCTGGTACGAGGGCCTGCAGGGCTACGCCCAGCGTGACGGCAAGTTCATCGGCCTGCCGCTGGCGGCGATCGGCAACGCCATCTGCTACCGCGAGAGCTGGGTCAAGGAAGCCGGCTTCTCCGAATTCCCGAAGGACACCGACGGCTTCCTGGCGCTGTGCCGCAAGCTGAAGGAGATCGGCCACCCGGCCGGCTTCACCCTCGGCAACGCGGTCGGCGACGGCAACAATTTCGGCCATTGGATCATGTGGAGCCATGGCGGCAGGATGGTCGACGAGCAGGGCAACGTCGTCATCAACAGCCCGGAGACGATCGCCGGGCTGAAATATGCGGCCGAGCTGTACAAGACCTTCATCCCCGGCACCGAGGCCTGGCTCGACAGCAACAACAACCGGGCCTTCCTGTCCGGCGAGGTCAGCCTGACCGCGAACGGCGTGTCGCTGTACTACGCGGCCAAGAACGACGCCAACCTCAAGGAGATGTCCAAGGACATCCGTTGCGTGCCGCTGCCGGTCGGCCCTGTCGGCAAGCCGGTGGAACTGTGCCAGACCACCTCGGCGATCGTGTTCAACTACACCAAGTACCCGAACGCGGCGAAGGAGTATCTCCGCTTCATGTGGGAGAAGGAGCAGTTCTTCCCTTGGATGGAGGCGGCCAGCGGCTATTGCTGCCAGCCGCTGAAGGGCTATGCCGACCACCCGATCTGGAAGGCCGACCCGAACCACGCCGCCTATGCCGGCGCGTCGGAGCGGCTGCGCCCGAACGGCTATGCCGGCCCCCTGGGCTATGCCTCGGCGGCGGCGATGGCGGACTACATCGTCGTCAACATGGTCGCCGAGGCCGCCACCGGCCAGCGCACGCCGGAGGACGCGGCGGCGCGCGCCCAGAAGCGGGCCGAGCGGTACTATCGGGTGTAAGCTGTCGGCCGTGACGTGACCGGCCGGCTGGGGAGGGAGAATGGTGTTCGGCTGTCGGATCGTGCTGGTGGTGCTGTTCGCCGCCCTGGCCGCGCCGGGCTGGAGCGCCGATCTGACGCGGGACCAGGTCGTCGCGACGCTATCCCGCGCCTCCCCGGCCGCGCCGGCCGATTTCTCCGGCAAGTCGCTGCAGAAGGTCGATCTCAGCAGGCTCGACCTGTCGGGGGTGAACTTCGCCGGCGCCGATCTGTTCGCGGTCAAGTTCGAGGACAGCAACCTGACCGGGGCCGACCTGACCGGCGCCAATCTGGGCCTCGCCTGGGTGATCCGCGCGAACCTCACCGAGGCCGACCTGTCCGGCGCGAATGTCCAGGGGCTGGTCGTCGCCTCGGGCATGCAGACCAATCCGGCCGAGGCCCCGGTCTTCCTCCGCACCAAGTTCGTCGGGGCGCGGGTGATCGCCCGCTTCGGCGGCTTCGACCTGCGCGGGGCCGACTTCACCGACGCCAGGCTGGCGGTCGACATGCGCAACCAGTCGATGGGGATCATGCGGGCCGATTTCTCGAGCGCCAGGCTGGAGGGAGCCAACTTCACCCGGGCCGATCTCGGGCGCGCCTGGTTCCGCTTCGCCAAGCTGCAGGGCGTGCGCTTCACCGGGGCCAGCCTGCTGCATGTCGATTTCTCCGGCGCCGACCTCACCGGGGCGGATCTCACCGACGCCGACGCCACCGGGGCGGATTTCGGCCAGGCGATCCTGACCGGCGCGATCGGGCTCGACACCGTCA
Organism: Inquilinus sp. OTU3971; assembly: GCF_038440215.1. Lineage (NCBI taxonomy): Bacteria > Pseudomonadati > Pseudomonadota > Alphaproteobacteria > Rhodospirillales > Rhodospirillaceae > Inquilinus > Inquilinus sp. OTU3971. The sequence goes on from NZ_JASATH010000267.1 coordinate 2,812, forward strand.
AAGGATTGGACCCGGCCGTCCCGCGCCGGTAGCGCGCGGAATGCTGCCGCATGAGTGGAGGACAGATGTCGACGATCGCGCAGCGAAGATCGCCGCCCCCGACCGCGTCGTGGATGGCGCGGATGATGGAAAGCCGCAACGCGCTGGGGCTGGCCTTCCTGCTGCCGGCCGCGGTGGTCCTGCTGCTGTTCCTGACCTATCCGCTCGGCCTCGGCGTCTATCTCGGCTTCACCGACACGCGCCTCGGCCGTCCCGGCATCTGGATCGGCATCGAGAACTACGAGTTCCTCTGGGAGGACTCGATCTTCTGGCTGTCGGTGTTCAACACCATCCTCTACACGACCGTCGCCAGCCTGTTCAAATTCGTGCTCGGCCTGTGGCTGGCGCTGCTTCTGAACCGGCACGTGCCGTTCAAGGCTTTCCTGCGCGCCATCGTGCTCTTGCCCTGGGTGGTGCCGACCGTCCTGTCCGGCATCGCCTTCTGGTGGATCTTCGACGCCCAATTCTCGGTGATCTCCTGGGCCCTGATCCAGCTCGGGCTGATCGACGGGCCGATCAACTTCCTGGGCGACGTCGCCAACGCCCGCGCCTCGGTGATCGCCGCCAACATCTGGCGCGGCATCCCCTTCGTCGCCATCACGCTCCTGGCCGGGCTGCAGACCATTCCGCAATCGCTGTACGAGGCGGCGGTGCTGGACGGCGCCACCAACTGGCAGCGCTTCCGCTGGATCACCCTACCGATGCTGTCGCCGATCATCGCGGTGGTGATGACCTTCTCGGTGCTGTTCACCTTCACCGACTTCCAGCTGATCTATGTGCTGACCCGCGGCGGGCCGCTGAACGCCACCCATCTGATGGCGACCCTGTCGTTCCAGCGCGCCATCCCCGGCGGCCAGCTGGGGGAGGGGGCGGCGATCGCCTCGGCCATGATTCCGTTCCTGCTGGCGGCGGTGATGTTCAGCTATTTCGGCCTGCAGCGGCAGCGCTGGCAGCAGGGAGGGCGCGACTGATGGCGATCAAGAGCGATGTCGTCGGCGACGAAGGCGGCATGGGCTATCTGGAGCGCCTGCCGCGCCGGGTGGTGACGGTTTACCTGCCGCTCGCGGTGTTCGTCTTCGTGCTGCTGTTCCCGTTCTACTGGATGGCAATCACCTCGGTGAAATCGAACGCCGAGCTCTACAACTACAAGGATTTCAACCCGCTCTGGGTGGCCGAGCCGACGCTGCGGCACATCCAGTTCCTGCTGTTCGAGACCTCGTACCCGGCCTGGCTGTGGAACACGATGGTGATCGCGGTCGGGTCGACCACGCTGGCGCTGGTCTGCTCGGTCCTCGCCGCCTATGCGATCGAGCGGCTGCGCTTCACCGGGGCGCGCATCGTCGGCCTCGCCATCTTCCTGGCCTATCTGGTGCCGCCCTCGATCCTGTTCATCCCGCTGGCGGTCCAGCTCGGCCAGCTCGGCCTGCTGAACAGCCAATGGGCGCTGATCCTGACCTACCCGACCTTCCTGGTGCCGTTCTGCACCTGGCTGCTGATGGGCTATTTCCGCTCGATCCCGTTCGAGCTGGAGGAATGCGCCATCATCGACGGCGCCTCGCGGCTGCAGATCCTGCGCCGCATCACCCTGCCACTCGCCGTGCCCGGGCTGATCTCGGCCGGGATCTTCGCCTTCACCCTGTCCTGGAACGAGTTCATCTACGCCCTGACCTTCATCTCGGATTCCGAGCGCAAGACCGTGCCGGTCGGGGTCTTGACCGAGCTGGTCCAGGGCGACACCTACCAATGGGGCGCCCTGATGGCCGGCGCCCTGCTGGGCTCGCTGCCCGTGGTGCTGCTCTATTCCTTCTTCGTCGAGCACTACGTCTCCAGCATGACCGGCGCCGTGAAGGAATAGCCCGAAGCCAGGGAGAAGGCCGTGACCCGGACCGCGTCCGTCGACACCGAGTTGCTGCGCATCGCCTATGAGGAGTCGGGGCCCGGCGACGGCCGGCCGATGGTGCTGCTGCACGGCTGGCCGGACCATCTCGGCACCTGGGACCGGGTCCTGCCGACGCTGCACGAGGCCGGGTTCCGCACCCTGGCGCCGAATCTCCGCGGCTTCGGCGGCACCACCTTCCGCGACCCCGCCACCATGCGCTCGGGCCAGCTCTCGGCGCTGGGGCAGGATGTGCTCGACTTCGCCGACGCGCTGGATCTCGATCGCTTTGTGGTGGTCGGGCACGACTGGGGCGCCCGCGCCGCCTACATCGTCAGCGCCCTGGCACCGGAGCGAATCTCGCACTGCATCGCCATGTCGGTCGGCTGGGGCACCAATTCGCCGGACCAGGAGCTGAGCCTGACCCAGGTCCAGAACTACTGGTACCACTGGTACATGGCGCTCGACCGCGGCGCCGATCTGGTGCGCAACGACCGCCGCGGCTTCACCCACCATATCTGGCGGATCTGGACCCCGGGCTGGGAGCTGTCCGACGCGGAGTTCGAGGACACGGCCGCGGCCTTCGACAACCCGGACTGGGCGGAGGTCGTGCTGCATTCCTACCGGGTGCGCTGGGGCCTGGCGCCGCGCGACCCGCGCTACCAGGAGCTCGAGGCGCGGCTGGCCGGGAATCCGGAGATCGCGGTCCCAACCCTGGTCCTGCATGGCGGCTCCGACCCGTGCAACGACCCCTCGACTTCGGCCGGGAAGGAACAGTTCTTCCGCGACCGCTACGAACGGGACGTGCTGCCCGGGATCGGCCATTTCCCCCAGCGCGAAGCCCCGAACGCCGTCGCCGAGGCGATTTTGCGGTTCCTGGCCGCCGAGGGCTGACCCGGACGCCCGCGACGCTTTTGAGCATTCCCGACGATCGGGCGGGATTGACATCTCTGCCTGCTTCACCATAAGTTAGTTAACGATTACTAACTTCTTGAGTCACGAACATGGCCGGCAAGGGCAGGGACACCAGGGCGCGGATGGAGGAGGCGGCCATCCGCCTGTTCGCCGAGCACGGCGTCGAGGGCACCTCGGTGCGCGACATCGCCGCCGCGGTCGGCGTCACCGAGGCGGCGCTGTACCGCCACCTGACCTCGAAGGACGAGTTCGTGGCCGGGCTGTTCGCCGACCGCTATGTCGAGCTCGGCCGCCAGGTCCATGCGGCGCAGGAGGGCCTGACCGGCTTCGCCGCGCGGATGCGGGCGATGGTCGAGGCCTGCTGCCGGCTGCACGACCGCGACCCGTCGTTGTTCCGCTTCCTGCTGATCGTCCAGCACCGGGCGCTGCCCAGTTTCGCAGTGGGCGAACCCAATCCCGGCGACGTCATCGGCGCCGTGGTTGCCGACGGCATCCGCGAGGGTGCGGTGATCATCGCCGACCCCCGGCTGGCCACCGCCATCGCCTTCGGCTGCGTGCTGCAGCCGGCTGTGTTCCTGCTCTACGGCCGGCTCGAAGGCGGCCTTACCGGCCATGCGCCGGAGATCGCCGGCGCCATCCTGCGGGCGCTCGGCGGCCCCGCCGCCTGACCCTCGCATTCCCCCATCCGTCTCAGCGCAAGGAGACGTCCATGATCGACCCGATCGTGTTCCTGCTGATGATCGCCGCAATGGTCTGGCTCGGCGTCCAGGTCCTGACCCAGCGCAGTGCCATCCGCGAGTTGGAATCCCGCCTCGACCTCATCGATGAGGAGGCTCCGGCCGTCCGGAAATCGTAGGTTAGGTTCGCATCGCGAACCCAACATCGCGACATCGGCACCATGTTGGGTTCGCCCAGCGGCGAACCCAACCTACGCGAGCGTGTCCAGCCTCAGCCCGCCCGGTCCTTGTCGACCTGGGCCTTCAGCGCGTCGAAGCCGACGGCGCCCGGGATGATCTGGTCGTTGATGACGAAGGCCGGCGTGCCCTGCACGCCCAACGCCTGGGCCAGGTCCATGTTGGCGCGCAGCTCCGCCACCACCGCCGGATCGTTCATGTCCTGCTTCAGCTTGTCGACATCCAGCCCGACCTGCTTGGCGGTCTCGTAGATCACGTCGTCGGTCAGCTGGCCCTTGAGGCCCATCATCTTGGTGTGGAAGTCGAGATACTTGCCCTGCATCTGCGCCGCCAGCGAGGCGCGGGCCGCGGTCACCGAAGCCGGCCCGAGGATCGGGAACTCCTTCAGCACCACCTTCAGCCCGCCATCCTGCTTCACCAGCCGCTCCAGGTCGGGCTGGGCCCGCTTGCAGTAGCCGCATTGGTAATCGAAGAACTCGACCAGCGTGACGTCGCCCTGGGCGTTGCCGATCACCGGCGAGGTCGCGCTGCGGAAGATCTCCTCGGCCCGGCTGGTCAGAATCTTGGCCTGAGCCGAGCGCTCCTCCTCGTCCTTCTTGGCCTGGTAGGCGTCCAGCGCCTCGACCACGATCTCCGGATGGGCACGGATGTAGTCGCGCACGACCTGCTCGATCGCGTCCTTCTGCGCCGGGTCGATCGCCGGCTGGGCGGGGGCCGGGGTCTGCTGGGCAAACACCGACGGCGTCGCGACCGCCACCGCGGCGAGGACGGCCAGGCTGGCGAGGCGGGGGCGGAGCATCGGGGAATCCTTTCGCTGAAGCATGTCCCACTAGTCGCCTTTCGCGACGGGATGATCAAGCGTTACACGGCTCGGGCGACAATTCGACCGCGGCGCCATGCACTAACCCGGCCGGTCCTCGGCCTGCCGCTGCAGGTCCTGGGCCCGGCGCCAGCCGGGCGAGCCGCGCGGCAGCAGCTGCAGCGCCCGGTCGACCTGGGCTCGGGCGTTGCGCCGGTCGCCGCGGGCGAGGTTGTCTTCGGCCAGGGCCAGCGCCGCCTTGCCCATGTCGCCGACCTTGCCATAGGCGGTGCCGAGCAGCCGCCAGACGATCGGCGGCGTCTGCTCCGGGTCGACGCTGGCCCTCTCCAGGTCGCGGATGGCGCTGCGCAGCTCGGCATCCGAGCCGCGGTCGATCTTGGTCTGGGCCAGCGGGATCAGCAGCAGCGGCTCGCCCGGCAACAGGGCCAGGGCGCGCTCGTAATAGGGCCGGGCCTCGGCCAGGCGCCCGGTCTCCAGGAGGATCTGGCCGCGCAGCTCGAGATAGTAGGGGTTGCGCGGCTCGGCCTTGATCAGCGCGTCGGTGCGGCCGAGCGCGTCGGCGAAGATGTTGTTGCGATAGGCCGCGATCGCCCGGGCGTATTGCGCCGGGATGCTGGTGTCGCTGGGCGGATAGACCCGGGCCACGCTCTGCGGCTCGGTGAAGCCGAACAGCTTGGCCCGCATCCGCGCGAACATGTCGTCGTAACCGGCCGGCATGGGGCGGCCGCGCAGCGGCGACTTGTCGACCGCCTCCTGCACCGCCTCGATCCGGTCCTGCGTCAGCGGATGGGTGCGGGTGTATTCCGAGCCGGTCGGGCGGGCCAGCTCGGCATCCTGCATGCGCTTGAGGAAGCTGAGCATGCCGTCGGCCGGGATGCCGGCCTGGGCCAGGAAGCGCAATCCCGCCTGATCGGCCGAGCTCTCGATCCCGCGGGTAAAGTTGACCATGTTCTGCCGGGCGATGTCTTGGGCGGTGATGGCGCCGGCCATGCCGGCGTGGGCGCGCCCCCGCCCCGGCCCCCCGGCCGCGGCGCGGGACGACCAGCTGCCCGAGGCGGCGAAGGACGAGCGGCTGCAGGCGCTGCAGCAGCTGCTG
>NZ_JASATH010000268.1:0-8459 GCF_038440215.1 Inquilinus sp. OTU3971
TGGTGGGGGGGCCCTCTTGGTGGTTTTACACCCCGGTGGGGGGGGGGGCGGGGCCCCCCCAGACGTTGAGACAATCGCCGGTGGCCGTGTTGGCCAGCGCCATGTTGCCGGTGAGCGACCAGATCTGCGAGGCCGCCGGCGCGCCAGTGACGGTTTGCATCGTGATCGAGTTGTTGACGGAGGCAGGCGCGGTGATCGCCAGCGACAGGTCGGCCGCGTTGCGGATCGAGCCGTCCGGGTTGAACGCCCAGAGCTGGCTCAGGGTGCCGGGCCGGAACACCTGCGTGGTGGGCTGCGCCTGCGCTTCGACGATGCCGTCGGAGAAGCCGATGACGAAGTTGCCGCTGACATTCTTGGCGTCCGGGGCATTGGTTTGGAGGGATACCCACTGCGGGACATATGGTTCCAGAATGAAATAGGCGCCGGTGTTGACTGCCCCGGTATACGGATAAAGGATGATGATCGTCCCGGCCGCCATCGTGTTGTAGTTGACATTCAGGTAATAATCGAACGGCGGCCCGGCCGTGTTGTTGAAGGTTATGGATGTGGTGTGGCCGGCCGGGGACCCGCTCGCGATCTTCCAGATCCATTGATTTTGGTAAGCCGTGACCGGGGTGCAGGCGATCGCCTGGAAGCTGAGGTCGTAGCGCTGGCCGAAATTATAGCCGATCGCCAAGGCCGGATTGGCGGCGCTGCAGATCATCGTGCCGCCGTCGGTCTCGCTGAGGAACCAGAGCTGGTTCGCATTCGGTATGGGCGCCTGCAGCGTCGGAAGCTGCTGTGCGGCCAGCTGGAGCTGGTACGAGGTGGGCCAATCGGGGATCGCCGGGCTGATCGCGCCGCCCAGCTCGACCACCATCGGGCCGGCCGAACTGTATTTGGCGGCGCTGTACGTCGCCTTGAGAAAGAACAACTGCGGCATGGCAAGCTCCCCGTCGGGCATGTCGTCCTGGGCCGGGGCGCCCGACATCCGTCGTCGAGGCTGACGGTCGTCGCATCGATACCGGCTCCGGAGCATGCGTTGCGGCGCGTCGCGGCGCCGGAGCTATAATCATATCCGAATATGCGCCGAGACGTCAGGTCCAGATTGATGGCATCGTCGGGCCCGAAGCGGGTGGGCGGCGCCTTTCGGGCGCCGTTCCCTCGCGCCGGAGAATTGCCCTATCGTGTCGGCGGGGAGGCGCGAATGCCGGAGGCGTCGGATCTCATCGCCGGGCTGGGCTGCTGGAGCGGGCGCGTCACCATCGCCCCGCTGGCCGGCGGGCTGACCAACCGCAACTACCGGGTCGATGACGCCGCCGGAGCCCATGTCGTGCGGCTGGGCGCCGACATCCCGCACCATCACATCCTGCGCTTCAACGAGCTGGCGGCCAGCCGCGCCGCCGCCTCCGCCGGAATCTCGCCCGAGGTCGAGCACGCCGAGCCCGGCATCCTGGTGACCCGCTTCGTCGCCGGCGAGACGCTGACGCCCGAGCGGGTGCGGCGGCAGGCACCGCGGGTGCTGGAGCTGGTGCGCCGCGTGCATCGCGAGATGCCGGCCCATCTGCGCGGCCCGGTCCTGGCCTTCTGGGTGTTCCATGTCGTGCGCGACTACGCCCATGCCCTGGTGGGCAGGCGGCCGGCGGCGGAGCTGGCCGGGCTGCTCGGCCGCGCCGCGCAGCTGGAGGCGGCGGTCGGGCCGGTCGAGCTGGTGCTGGGCCACAACGACCTGCTGGCCGCGAACTTCATCGACGACGGCCGGCGGCTGTGGCTGGTCGACTGGGACTATGCCGGCTTCAACAGCCCGCTCTTCGACCTCGGCGGCCTGGCCTCGAACAACGGCTTCCCGGCGGCGGAGGAGGCGGCGATGCTGGCCGCCTATTTCGGCGCGCCGGCCTCGGCCGATCTCTCCCGGCGCTACGCCGCGATGAAGGCGGCGTCGCTGCTGCGCGAGGCGATGTGGAGCATGGTGTCGGAGATCCACTCGACGCTGGAGTTCGACTACGCCGCCTACACCGACGAGAACCTGCGGCGCTTCGACAGCGCCTGGGACGATTTCCAGAGGATGTGACATGACCGCCTTCCCCACCCAGGCCCGCGCCGTGGTCATCGGCGGCGGCATCGTCGGGGTCTCGACCGCCTATCACCTGGCCAGACTGGGCTGGGCCGACACGGTGGTGATCGAGCGGCACAAGCTGACCTCCGGCTCCACCTTCCACGCCGCCGGCCTGGTCGGGCAGCTGCGCTCCAGCGCCAACATCACCCAGCTGCTCGGCCATTCGGTGCGGCTCTACACCGAGCTGGAGCGCGAGACCGGCCTGGCCACCGGCTGGAAGATGAATGGCGGCCTGCGCCTGGCCTGCACCGAGGCGCGCTGGACCGAGCTGAAGCGCCAGGCCACCACGGCCCGCAGCTTCGGGCTGGAGATGCATCTGCTGTCGCCCAAGGAGGCGCAGGACCTGTGGCCGCCGATGCGGGTCGACGACCTGGTCGGCGCCGCTTTCCTGCCGACCGACGGCCAGGCCAACCCGTCCGACATCACCCAGTCCCTGGCCAAGGGCGCGCGCATGGCCGGCGCCACGATCTGGGAGGACACCGAGGTCACCGGCATCGAGACCAGGGACGGGCGGGTGGCGGCGGTGCTGACCAGCCGCGGCCGCATCGCCTGCGAGGCCGCGGTGAACTGCGCCGGGCAATGGGCCCGCGAGCTCGGCCGCAGGGTCGGGGTCAACGTGCCGCTGGTGTCGGTCGAGCACCAGTACATGGTGACCGAGCCGATCGAAGGCGTGACCCGCACCCTGCCGACTTTGCGCGATCCCGACCGGCTGACCTATTGGAAGGAGGAGGTCGGCGGGCTGGTGATGGGCGGCTATGAGCCGAACCCGATCGCCTGGGCGGTCGACGGCATCCCCGACGGGTTCAACTTCCAGCTCCTCCAGCCGAACTGGGACCATTTCCAGCAGATCATGGAGCTGGCGTTGGGCCGCGTGCCGGCGCTGGAGACGGCGGGGGTGAAGGAGCTGATCGCCGGGCCGGAGAGCTTCACCCCGGACGGCAACTTCATCCTCGGCGAGGCGCCGGAACTGCGTGGCTTCTATGTCGGCGCCGGCTTCAACGCCTTCGGCATCGCCTCGGGCGGCGGCGCCGGCAAGGCGTTGGCGGAATGGGTCGCGGGCGGCGAGCCGCCCTACGACCTGTGGCCGGTCGACATCCGCCGCTTCGGCCGGGCCCAGGCCGATGTCGACTGGGTGCGCAAGCGGACGCTGGAGCTGTACGGCAAGCACTACACCATCGCCTGGCCGAACGAGGAGCATGCCAGCGCCCGGCCGCTGCGCCGGTCGCCGCTCTATGACCGGTTGAAGGCGCAAGGCGCCTGTTTCGGCGAGAAGCTGGGCTGGGAGCGGCCGAACTGGTTCGCGGCACCCGGCGAGGTGGCGGAGGAGATCCCGGGCTTCGGCCGACCGAGCTGGTTCGAGGCGGTGGCGCGCGAGCATCGGGCGACGCGCGAGGCGGTGACGGTGTTCGACCAGTCCTCCTTCGCCAAATTCGCTTTGGTCGGCCGGGATGCGGAGGCGGCGCTGTCCTGGATCTGCGCCAACGACGTGTCGCGGCCGCCGGGCACACTGACCTACACCCAGATGCTGAACGCCCGCGGCGGCATCGAATGCGACCTGACCGTCGCCCGGCTGGCGGCGGACCGCTACCACATCACCACCGGCACCGGCTTCGCCACCCACGACTTCGACTGGATCGCGCGCCATATCCCGGCGGGCGCTGACGCGCATCTGGTCGACGTCACCTCTTCCTATGCCGTGCTCAGCCTGATAGGGCCGAAGGCGCGGGACGTGCTGCAGGCGCTGACCCGCGACGACGTCTCCAACGCCGGCTTCCCCTTCGGCCGGGTGAAGCAGCTTGCCATCGCCGGCGCCCCGGTGCTGGCGCTGCGCATCACCTATGTCGGCGAGCTGGGCTGGGAGTTGCACATCCCGACGGAATTCGCTGTCGGGGTCTATGAGGCGGTGATGGCGGCGGGGGCGGAGCACGGCATCGCCAATGCCGGCTACCGCGCGATCGAGACGCTGCGGCTGGAAAAGGGCTATCGCGCCTGGGGCAGCGACATCGGGCCGGACCACACGCCGTTCGAGGCCGGGCTGGGCTGGGCGGTGAAGCTGAAGACCGCCATCCCCTTCCTGGGGCGTGAGGCGCTGGAGGCGCAGCGCGGCCAGCGACTCAAGAAGATCCTGGCCACCGTCACGGTCGACGACCCCTCGGTGGTGCTCCTGAGCCGCGAAACCATCCTGCGCGATGGCAAGCCGGCCGGCTGGCTGTCCAGCGGCGGCTTCGGCCACACCCTCGGCAAGCCGATCGGCCTCGGCTATATTCGCGACCCGGCCGGGCTGGACCGCGAGGCGCTGCCGGCCAGCCGCTACGAGCTGGAGGTCGCGACCGAGCGGGTGCCGTGCCGCTTGCATTTGGAACCGCTCTACGATCCGCGGATGGAGCGGGTGAAGGGATAGGGCAGGCGGGTCAAACGGGCAGGGGGGCGTCCGGCTTCACATGGGCGATCGACGCGTAGGTGTGGGTCTCCCGGACGCCCGGGAGGGGCAGGATCACCCGCTGCAGGAAGTCCTGGAACGCCGCAATATCGGCGATCCGGGCCTTGACCAGATAGTCGAAGCCGCCGACCACCATGTGGCACTCCAGGATTTCCGGCGCGCGCCGCACGGCCTCGGCGAAATGATCGAAGACCTGCGGGGCCGTATGATCGAGCCGGACCTGGATGAAGACCAGCGTCCCGCGCCCAAGCTTGCGAGGGTCGAGCACGGCCCGGACCGCCGTGATGACCCCGTCACGGAACAGCCGCTTGACCCGCTGGCTGGTGCCGGTCGGGGACAGGCCCACCCGGCCGGCGAGGTCGAGGGTCGTCCGGCGCCCATCCTCCTGCAGCAGCCGCAGAAGCGTGCGATCGACTCCGTCGAGGTCGCTCATGTCAAAAGCACTTTCCAATAGGCACTTCAGTTTGGGTTTCACTCGGAATTCGTAAAATCAACGTATTTTGTCGCGCGAACCGTCGCAATAGCCTCATCGGCATCAGAACCATTCTTGCCGGTTCCCGATCGGGCCGGCTCTCAGGAGGTTGAGGATGCCGAAGGCCGAGGCTGCTGCGACCGGCGGGGCTCTCCCGTCGCTGTCGAAGGGAGAGACCAGGATCTTGACGTTGAGCGAGGCGGATGTGCGGGCATGCATCGACCCGCTGCGACTGCTGGATGCCCTGGCCGCCGGCTTCAGGGCCTTGGTGCTGGGCCGGGTCGTCACCCCGGCGCGGCCGCAGCTCGACATCCCGCAGGCCGGCTATTCGCTGGCGATGCCGGCGTGGACGGTCGGCATGAATCTGACGGTGAAGATCGTAAACGTCTTCGAAGGAAACATCGGCAAGGGCATTCCCAGCCATCTCGCTACAATCCACCTGTTCGACCCGGCCAGCGGCCTGCCGGTCTGTATCATGGACGGCACCTACATCACGGCGGTCCGAACCTCCGGTTCCGCGGTACTGTCGGTGCGCGAACTCGCCCGCCGGAACGCCAGGGTGGCCACCGTGGTGGGGGCGGGCGTGCAGGCTGACCAGCATCTCGGGCTTCTGCCGCTGGTGCGGGATTTCGCGGAGATCCGTGTCGTCTCGAAGCGCTTCGAGGATGCCGAGGCCCTGGCCGCGCGCCATCCCGGCGTCGCTCCGGTGGCCGAACTGGAAGCGGCTGTCCGTTCATCCGACGTGGTCTGCCTGGCGACCCATTCCTATGAGCCGGTGATCGATGCCGGCTGGGTCCGGCCGGGCACGCATGTCTCGTCGGTCGGGGTCGCGCCGCCGGGCGGCGAATTGCCGGTCGCCCTGGTGCATGGGGCCACGCTCTATGTCGAGACCAGAGACGCCTTCGAACCCACCCCGGTGGGATCCTGCGAGCTGGCTGGCCTCGACCCGGACACGGGCATCACGCTCGGCGACATGCTGCTCGCACGCCGGCCGGGCCGTGTCTCGGCGGATCAGATCACGGTCTACAAGGCGATGGGGACGGCGATGGAGGACATGGTGGCGGCAGACCTCGCCTATCGCCACGCCCGTCGGTCGGGCAGGGGCACAATGATCACCCTGTAAGGGCCGTGGGTCAGGTCGATTCCGCCCCGAGCGCGCCGGCCGTGCGGACAAACCTCTGGACTTCAAGTTTAGTTGAATTTGTAGCGTGCCCCGACTCACCACCATCGAGGGGCACATCATGGACCAACTCCGCATCGGCCTGATCTATGGCAGCGTCCGCGACGGCCGGTTCTGCGACACCGTCGCCGGCTGGGCGGCCGGGGAGATCGAGCGGGCCGGCGGCTTCGCGCTCGACCCGATCGACCCGCGCGCGCTCGGCCTGCCGGATTGGAGCGGCCGGCGGGATGGGGAGGGCGTCACCGCCTTCCGCGAGCGCATCGACGGGGCCGACGCCTTCGTCGTGGTCACGCCGGAATACAACCACGCCTATCCGGCCGTGCTGAAGTTCATGATCGACTGCGCCTATGCCGAATGGCAGGCCAAGCCGGTGGCCTTCGTCAGCTACGGCGGCATCTCCGGCGGCTTGCGGGCGGTGGAGCAGCTGCGCCTGGTCTTCGCCGAGCTGCACGCGGTGACGCTGCGCGACACGGTCAGCCTGGCCTTCGCCCCGCGCCGCTTCGACGCCGCCGGCCGGCTGATCGAGCCGGAGCAGACGACCGCCGCCATGGCGGTGATGCTGAAGGCGCTGCGCTGGTGGGCGACCACGCTGCGCCAGGCCCGCGCCGTCGCCCCCTATGCCGAGGCGCTGGCGTAGGTTCCGACAAAGAGAGCCCCGCCGGAGGGGGCGGGGCTGAGGGGTCCAGTGGTGGAAGGGAGCTCTCGCACCCCCCCAACAGAGAGACGATGCAGGGCCAACCCTTATTCCGAAATTTTTGAATTGGCTGCTCACCGCGATGAGCGGGCGAAGGTGGCCAGCGCGACGCCGCCCAGGGTCAGGGCCAGGGCGCCGATCTCGCGCAGGCCGAACGGGTCGCCCAGCAGCGCCACCGAGGCGAGCACGCCGACCACCGGCGCCAGCAGCGCCCCGATGGTGGCGACCGAGGCCGGCAGCCGGCGCAGCGCCGCGAACCAGCAGACATAGGCGAGGCCGAAGGCGAGGGCTCCGCCATAGACCAGCGCCGCCCAGGCCTTGGCCTCCAGCCCGGCGAAATCCGGCTGTTCGAGCAGCTGCCAGAGCAGCAGCAGCGGCAGCAGCCCAAGCCCGGTCTGCCACGCCACCAGGGCGGTCGGCGGCATCGCCACCGGTGCCCGCTTGGCCAGCACGGTGCCGAGCGCGAACAGCATCGACCCGGCCAGGGCGAAGGCCACGCCCGGCAGCTTGGCAGCGACGCCGCTCTCGCCGGGCGAGCCGTGCGCCACCAGCAGCACGATGCCGGACAGGCCGAGCACCAGGCCGACGCCGCGGCGCATGGTCGGCCGCTCGCCCAGCAGCGGCCAGGCCAGCAGCGCGGCCCAGATCGGCAGGGTATAGGCCAGGATCGTCGTCTCCGACGCCCGCAGCCACAGCAGCGACAGGGTGGTCAGCGCCATCCAGGCGGTGACGTTGAGCGAGGCCGCCAGGCACAGCCGGCCCCATTGGCCGCGCGGCGGCACCAGGGATTCGCGGCGGGCGAGGGCGATCGCCAGCACCAGGGCGGTGCCGATCAGGCCGCTCGCCGCCCGCACCGAGAAAGGCGGCAGCACGGCCACCAGATACTTCACCAGCGGCCAGTTGAAGCCCCACATCAAGCTGGTCGCGACCAGCAGGCCGAGGCCCTGGACCGTGACTCCCGGTGCCGTGGATGCGGCGTTCGTCGTCATCAGGCCGTGGCCCGCTAGACGATCACGGGGCTCTGCAGCCCGTCCATGGTGATGGTCACGCCGGTGAGGTAGCCGGCCCTGGCCGAGGCCAGGAACAGCACGGCGTCGGCGATCTCCTCCGGCTGCGCCCCGCGGCCGAGCGGGATGCGCGACACCGCCCGCTGCCGCGCCTCCTCCAGCGTGATGCCGTGCAGCCGGGTCTCGGCCTGCAGCCCCTCCGCCACGCGCTCGGTCTCGGTCAGGCCGGGGTTGACGCCGACGACGCGGATTCCCTTGCCGGCATAGGCGGTGGCGAGGCCGGCCGTGGCCAGCATCAGCGCGGCGTTGGCGGCGCCGCCGGCGATGTGGACCGTCGACGGCACCTTGCCGCCATTGCCGATGACGTTGACGACAACGCCGGTGCCGCGCGTGGCCATGCGCTTCACCACCGGGTCGATGACGTTGATGTAGGAGAAGAACTTGGCGTCCATCGCCGCCTTGTAGGCGGCTGGCGTCAGCTCCTCCGCCGGGGTGCGCCGGGCGGCGCCGGCCGAGTTGACCAGCACGTCGATCGGGCCGCGCGCGCGCGCGGCCGCGTCCACCCCCGCCC
>NZ_JASATH010000269.1:0-8288 GCF_038440215.1 Inquilinus sp. OTU3971
CCTGCGGGAGAGACAAACGGGAGGACACTCGACGTCAATCCCGCCCGAATGCCCCGACGCGACCCGGTTTCAGCCCTCGGCGTCCATGCTGAGCACCTCGAACAGCAGCCGGGTCGGCACCAGCCGGGCGGGCTGGCCGGGGGCGAACCAGACGATGGCGTTCTGGCCGAAATCCTCGGCCAGGGCGGTCAGCTCCGCCACCGGCAGGCCGAGCACCAGCAGCCCCTGCTCCGGCGGCCAGGCGCCGTCCAGGCCGGCGCCGGTATGCGGCACGGCCCCGGCGCCGCGCCGGCGCACCGCCTCGGCCAAGCGCTGCCGCGCCGCGTCGTTCACGGCTGCCGGCACCAGCCGGCTGCGCGGATTGTCGGCACTGACGAAGCCGGCGCCGGTGGCGCCGCGCCCGGCCAGCCAAGCCTCGGCCTCCGGGTTCCGGCGGTCGATCCGCACCTCGTGCTCGACTCCGTCGGCGGCGAACAGATAGCGGGTGTCGCGATAGGCCTCGAGCAGCCGGATGAAATCCGAAAGGCTCATCGCCCGGTCCGTCGCCGGCGACCCGTCAGCCGGCCCGTTCGGTCGTCGGGTCGATCATCTTGCGGATCTCGGTGATCTTCGTCGCCGGGAAGCCGCTGATCTCGGCGTGCTTGCGGATCACCGCCTCGTCCTGGGCCAGGTAGACGCAGAAGGTCTTGTTGTCGGCGACATAGCTCTCGACCCACTGGATGTCGGGGCCGATCTGGCGCAGCGCGTCGTTGGACTTGGCCGCGGCCCCGCGCAGCTGGTCGCGTTCGAGGGTGCCGACGTCCGGAATGTCGCGCTCGATGATGAATTTGCGCAGTGCCATGCGGTCCTCCCTGCCTGCGTCCTGATGGCCGGTCGCTTCGCTTGATCTAGGCCGCGGCGGCGCTCAGTACAGCCCGCCGGTGCCGGTCGTGGCATCGGGCACGCTGTCGCCGAAGCCGGTGCCGCCCTCGTCGGTCGCGCCGCCGTTGCCGTCGAGCCGGTCGAGGGCATAGCCGGTGCCGGGCTCGGTGCCGGGGCGGAACGCCTCCCAGATCGTGTCGCCGCCGCTGCCATAGGCCGGCTGGCCGCTCAGCCGGTCGATCTTGACCAGGTTGACCCCCGGCGGAATGCGGAAGGGCGGCACGTCCTTGCCCTGCAGCGCCGCGGACATGAAGTCGCGGAAGATCGGCAGCGCCGCGGTCGAGCCCCATTCGCGGGCGCCCAGCGTCCTCGGGTCGTCGAAGCCGACATAGATCGCCACCACCAGGTCGGGCGAGAAGCCGACGAACCAGGCGTCCTTGGCGTCGTTGGTGGTGCCGGTCTTGCCGGCCAGGGTGAAGCCCAGCTTGTTCAGCGCCGAGGCGGTGCCGCGCTGGACCACGCCCTGCAGGATCGAGGTCATCTGATAGGCCGAGACCGGGTCGGCGATCTGCTCGCGGGTGTCCGGGATCACCGGCGTCGCCTGGTCGGCCCAGGGCTGGCCGCAGCTGTCGCAGGGCCGCTCGTCGTGCCGGTAGATGGTGCGGCCGGTGCGGTCCTGGATCCGGTCGATGAAGGTCGGCAGCACCTTCTTGCCGCCATTGGCGATCTGGGCGAAGCCGGTGGCCATCTGCAGCGGCGTGGTCGCGCCGGCGCCGAGCGCCATCGAGTACAGCAGCGGCATGTCCTTGTAGACGCCGAAGCGCTCCGCCGTCTCCTTGACCTTGTCGAGGCCGACCGCCTGGATCAGCCGCACCGTCATCAGGTTGCGCGACCGCTCGACGCCGACCCGCAGCGGCATCGGGCCGAGGAAGCGGTGGTCGTCGTTCTCCGGCGTCCAGTCGGTGGTGCCGACATCGATCGTGATCGGGGCGTCGTCGATGATGGTGGTCGGGGTGTAGCCGGCCTCAAGCGCCGTCAGATAGACGAAGGGTTTGAAGGTCGAGCCGGGCTGCCGCACCGCCTGCGTGCCGCGGTCGAACTCGCTCATCGCATAGTCGTAGCCGCCGCTGATCGCCAGCACCCGGCCGGTGTTGGGGTCGAGCGCGACCAGCGCCCCCTGCGCGTCGGGGATCTGGCGCAGGCCGAATTCCTGCGGCACCGCCTTGTCCTCCGGCACCGGGCCGGTGGGCTCGACCAGGATGACGTCGCCCTTGGCCAGCACGTCGGCCGGCTTCCTCGGGTCGGCGCCGACGGTCTGGTTCGCGCGCCAGGGCCGGGCCCATTTCATCTCGGCGAAGGGGATGGTGCCGCGGCTCGTGTCCGAGAAGCCGATGCCGGCGGCCTTGGCGTCGACGTCCAGCACCACCGCCATCTGCCAGTCGCCGGCGCCGGCCGGCCGCTCGATCGCGGCGAGCTGCCCGGCCCAGTCGTCGAAGCCCTCGATCCTCTTCAACGGTCCGCGCCAGCCATGCCGCTGGTCATAGCTGCGCAAGCCGTTGCGCAGCGACTGGTCGGCCACGTCCTGCAGATGCGGGTCCAGCGAAGTGCGCACCGACAGCCCGCCCTGGTAGAGCGCGTCGTTGCCGTACAGGCGCTGCAGCTCGCGCCGCACCTCCTCGGCGAAGTAGTTGGCGCTGACGAACTCGATCTGCCGGCGGTCCTTGGTCACCAGCGGCTCGGCCCGGGCGGCGTCGGCCTGCTCCCTGGTGATCGCCCCGTCCTCGAGCAGCCGGCCGATGACGTAGTTGCGGCGGTTGACGGCGGCGTCCATCCGGGTCTTCGGGTCGTAGCTGCTGGGCGCCTTCGGCAGGCCGGCCAGGAAGGCGGTCTCGGAGACCGTCAGGTCCTTCAGCGGCTTGTTGAAATAGGCCAGCGACGCCGCCGCCACGCCATAGGCGCCGCGGCCGAGATAGATCTGGTTCAGGTACAGCTCGAGGATCTGCTGCTTGGTGAAGGCGCTCTCGATGCGCAGCGCCAGCAGCACCTCGCGGATCTTGCGGCTGATCGCCCGGTCCGGCGTCAGGAAGAAGTTGCGCGCCACCTGCTGGGTGATGGTCGAGGCGCCCTCGACCCGCCGGCCGGAGGCGTAGTTCTGGATCGCCGAGATGCCGGCCCGGGCAATGCCCTGCAGGTCGACGCCCGGATGGTCGTAGAAGCGCTGGTCCTCGGCCGAGACGAAGGCCTGCGCCACCAGGGGCGGGATCGCCCCGAACGGCACGAACAACCGGTTCTGGCTGGCGTATTCCGCCATCAGCCGGCCGTCGCCCGCGTGCAGCCGGGTGGTGATCGGCGGCGCGTATTCGGCCAGCTGCGCCGTGTCCGGCAGGTCGCGGCCGAAATAGCTCGCGGCCGCAAAGACCCCGACCGCCGCGATGACGAGCAGGAGGATGAGGGAGGACAGGAGCCAGCCGATCAGGCGCATCGAACCATGGGGGCAGTGGATGGACGGCGGCCGGCCGCCCGAACATGGCGGGGTCGGCCCGGCAGGCCGGCCTCGTCGCAGAAGCGGATAGGCCGCGATTGTGTTCCGTTGATGACCACATGGGCTGACGACCCACGGGCCGGGCGGCTTCTGTTACCATAGCGCCGACCGCGAGTCAGGCCCCCGCGGCGGCGCGACCGGCAGGCGCGCCCCTTACCCCCGAAATCTCCCATTGTCGAGAGTGCGGTGCCTCGGTATCGTGACGGCGCGACAGTCTGCCCGATCGGTCGATCGGATGCCCGGGTTCCCCGGATGTCCGGGTCGATCGCGCGGCGGTGCATCGATTTCCGCCGGGAAACGTCTTCCGTCGAACGGCCGGCACGCGATGCGCGGCTGCGGATGTCGGGCGACATTGAGATCAACTCGAGGCCGTGCCCCGGCGCATCCGCGCCGGACCGGTGGTCGCGGACCCTCCCGTCTGGCCTGCTGCGAAGCGCCGTTCTCGGGTGATCACGGTTCGCGCCCCCGGCGGCTTCGGCAGGACAAGGACGCGCCGCAGCCCCGTCGGTCGCGCGGGGTGACGGCAGCGTCGCCAGGGTTTGTACATGGCTAAAAGAATGCTGGTGGACGCCACCCATGCGGAAGAAACGCGGGTGGTGGTGCTGGACGGCAATCGGCTCGAGGAATTCGACTTCGAGACCGAAGCCAAGAAGCAGCTGAAGGGCAACATCTATCTGGCCAAGGTGACGCGGGTCGAACCCTCGCTCCAGGCCGCCTTCGTGGAGTATGGCGGGAACCGGCACGGTTTCCTCGCCTTCTCCGAAATCCATCCCGACTACTACCGGATCCCGATCGCCGATCGCGAGGCCCTGCTGGCCCGCCAGGCCGCGGAGGCCGACGAGGCCGAGGCCGTCGAGGCGAAACCGGCCGAGCCGGCGTCCCGCCGGCGCCGCGGCCGTGACCGCCGTCCGGCCCGCGCCGAGGCCGAGGCCGGCCCGAGCGAGGCGGTCGAGGCCGCCGGCGATGGGGTGGCGGGCGAGGTGATCGCCGCCGAACCCATCGTCGAGGAGAGCTTCGGCGAGACCCTGTCGGCCGAGGGCGACAGCGGCCCGGTCGCGCTGCTGGCCCCACCCGAGTCGCGGAGGGGCGACGACCCGACCCCGGCCGAGGGCGACAACGGCAACGGCAACGGCCATGACAGCGAGCACGAGCCCGTCGAGGTGCTGGGCGGCGACGAGGCCGAGGAGGCCCGCGACCGCCGCTCGAAGCTGCCGAACTACCGCAACTACAAGATCCAGGAGGTCATCAAGCGCCGGCAGATCATGCTGGTGCAGGTGACCAAGGAGGAGCGCGGCAACAAGGGCGCGGCGCTGACCACCTACCTGTCGCTGGCCGGCCGCTACTGCGTGCTGATGCCGAACACGCCGCGCGGCGGCGGCATCAGCCGGAAGATCGCCAATCCCAAGGATCGCAAGAAGATGAAGGCGATCATGGATGACCTGGACGTGCCGGACGGCATGGCGGTCATCCTGCGGACGGCGGGGCTGGAGCGGACCAAGCTGGAGATCCGGCGCGACCTCGACTACCTGCTGCGGCTGTGGGATTCGATCCGGCAGACGACGCTGCAGTCGACCGCCCCCTGCGCCATCCACGAGGAGGCGGACCTGATCAAGCGGGCGATCCGCGACCTCTATTCCAAGGATATCGAGGACGTCCAGGTCGCGGGCGAGGAGGGTTACCGCACCGCCAAGGACTTCATGCGCATGCTCATGCCGAGCCATGCCAAGAAGGTGCAGCCCTATCTGGACCAGGACGTCCCGCTCTTCCACCGCTTCAACGTGGAAGGCCAGATCGACGCGATGCACAGCCCGGTGGTGCAGCTGCGCTCCGGCGGCTACATCGTCATCAACCCGACCGAGGCGCTGGTCTCGATCGACGTCAACTCCGGCCGCTCGACCCGCGAGCGGAACATCGAGGAGACGGCGTACAAGACCAACCTGGAGGCCGCCGACGAGGTCGCCCGCCAGCTGCGCCTGCGCGACCTGGCCGGGCTGATCGTCATCGACTTCATCGACATGGAGGACGACCGCCACAACAAGGCGGTCGAGCACCGGCTGAAGGAGGCGATGCGGCAGGACCGCGCCCGCATCCAGATCGGCCGGATCAGCGCCTTCGGTCTGCTCGAGCTGTCGCGGCAGCGGCTGCGCCCGAGCCTGATGGAGACGCATTTCGAGACCTGCGCCCATTGCGGCGGGCTGGGCATGACCCGGACCACCGGCTCGGCGGCGCTGTCGGTGCTGCGCGCGATCGAGGAGGAGGGTATCCGCAAGCGCGCCTCCGAGATCACCGTGCATGTCGCCACCGCCCTGGCGCTGTACCTGTTCAACCAGAAGCGCGACGCCCTGGCCGATATCGAGCGGCGCTACGGCGTGCGGGTGATGATCGAGGCCGATGACAGCCTGATCCCGCCGGCGCACCGGATCGAGCGCACCCGCGCCCGCGGTGCCGAGCTGCCGGCCCCGACGGTGCCGGTCGACAACACCGCCCGGATCATGGCCGAGACCGACGCCGCGCTGGAGCACGAGGCGGACGAGGTCGAGGCGGAAGAGGTCGAGGAGGCCGCCGAGGCCCAGGAGCCGGCGCGTCAGCCGCAGCAGCAGCGTCCGGGACAGCCGTTGCAGCATCATGGCGGCCAGCAGGCCGATGGCGAGGGCCGGGGCCGCCGCCGGCGGCGGCGCCGCGGCCGCCGGCGCGGCGAGGACGGGCATCGCCCGGACCAGCCCGCGCAGGTCGCAGCCGACGGCAGCTTCGGCTACGATCCGCGGGACGAGGCCGAGGACGGCGTGCGCGAGGACCAGGCCGCCGAGCCGTTCACGCTCGAGGCCGCCGATGCCGCCAGCCATGCCGAGCCCGTCGAGGAGGCGGCCCCGGCCGTCGTGCCGGCCGAGCCGGCCCCTGCCGAAGCCGAATCGCCCGAGGCCGTTGCCGCCGAGGACGACGCCAAGGCCCGTCGCCGCGGCCGTCGTGGCGGCCGCCGCAAGAAGGCGGACGAGGAGGCCGAGCCGTTCGTGCTCGAGGCCGCCGACGCCGCCAGCCATGCCGAGCCCGAAGCCGAGCCCGCCCCAGCCGAAGCCGCTCCGGCAGAGGCTGCCCCGGCGGAGGCTGCGGCACCGGCCGAGGAGGCACCGAAGCCGAAGCGCCGCGCCCCGCGCCGCAAGAAGGCCGATGTCGCCGCGGAGGCTGCAGCCGAGCCCGCCGCCGAGGCCCCGGCTCCAGAGCCGGTGCCGGAGCCCGAGGCGGCGGCGCTGAACGGCGCCGTGCCCGAGCCTGCGTCCGAACCCGAGGCTCCGGCCGAGAACCTGGCGGTCGAGGCCAATCAGGTGGTGAATCAGCCGCCCGAGGCGCCCAAGCGAGGCTGGTGGCGCCGCGGCGCCTGACCCAGGCCGACAGTCGGATCAGAAAGCCCGCCCGGGAAACCGGGCGGGCCTTTCGTTGCGAATGATCCGACAAATAGCTGAATGGAATTGTAGATTTTTTATTATTGACATACGGCTGCGTATGTTCGAGGGTCGGCACCGATCTTTGGATCCGCGGGATTTTGACGGAAGCAGCTTGCGCCGCGTCACCAAACGCTAAAGCGCCACGACATGTTCGTGGTTCCGGCAGTTGATGCTGAGGAGCCGACCGATGGTTTCGACCCTGTCCCTGCCCATCCTCTCCGCCGCCAGGTCGCGCGGCATGTGTCGCGCCTGTCGCTGTTGCTGATCGCGGGCCCGCCCGCCGCACCCGACCGCACGACCAGATGCAGCGCGCCCCGAGCGGGCGCGCCTCCGAGAGGATCCCTTCCATGGCTGACGCCTTCATCATCGTCGCCGGTGGCCTGACCGCCGGCATCGTCACGCGCGAGCCGCGCGGCTTCCGCTTCTACGCCTCCGACGCGGCCTTCACCCCGCTGGAGGGGCGCCTGTTCCGGACCACCCGCGCGGCCGGCCGGGCGGCGCATGCGGCGCTGACCACGATCGCCCGCCGCCAGCACCGGCCGGAGCAGGCCCGGGCCTGACCCGCGGCCGCCCCATCCCCAATCCTACCAAGACGTGCAGGAGCCCATCATGTCCCTTTCCCCGCTGACGCGCGGCCTGATCGGCCTGGCGCTCGGCCTTGCCCTCGGCGCCGCCACCGCCGGCAGCGCCCTCGCCGCCAGCATCAAGCTCGGCGTCATGGGCGGCAGCGAGGAGGAGATCGCCGAGATCGCCAAGCAGGTGGCGGCCAAGCACGGCCTCGAGGTCGAGCTGATCACCTTCTCCGACTATGCCATCCCGAACGAGGCGCTGGAGCATGGCGAGCTGGATGCCAACGCCTTCCAGCACCAGCCCTATCTGGACGCGCAGATCGCCGCCCGCGGCTATCACATCGTCCCGATCGGCTTTACCATCGTCGAGCCGATCGGCCTGTACTCGAAGAAGTTCGACAAGATCGACAAGCTGCCCGACGGCGCCAGGATCGGCATCCCGAACGATCCCAGCAATGGCGGCCGGGCCCTGAACCTCTTGGCCGCCAACGGCCTGATCAGGCTGGCGGACGGCAAGGGCTTGAACCCGTCGCTGCTCGACGTCGCCGACAACCCGCACAACTTCCAGTTCTCCGAGCTCGACGCAGCGCAGCTGCCGCACGCCCTGCCGGACCTGGACGGCGCGATCATCAACACCAACTACGCGCTGGAGGCCGGGCTGGACCCGCGCAAGGATGCGCTGATCGCCGAAAGCCGGACCAACAACCCCTACGGCAACTTCGTCGCCGCCCGCGCCGCCGACAAGGACCGGGCCGACCTGAAGACCTTGGTCGAGGCCTACCAGTCGCCCGAGGTGGCGCAGTTCCTGGAGACCCGGTTCAAGGGCGCGATCCTGCCGGCCTGGTAAGCCTGCCGCCGCAGGCCGGGGCTGCGGCC
>NZ_JASATH010000270.1:0-8222 GCF_038440215.1 Inquilinus sp. OTU3971
GGGGGGGGGTGGGGGGGCCCCGCGGGGGGGGGGGGGGGGTGGGTGTGGGGGGGATTCGAGGAGAACGGGATGATCGACCGGGTGCTTCTGATCGGGGCCGGGCTGCACGGCATGGTGGCGGTGGCGATGGGCGCCTTCGCCGCGCACGGCATGGCAGCGGCGGCGCCGGAGCGGCTGGGCTGGGTGCACACCGGGGCGCAGTACCAGCTGGTCCATGCGGTGGCGCTTCTGGCCCTGGCCCTGCTGGGGATGGCGGGGCCGCTGCGCTGGGCGGGCTGGGCCTTCCTGGTCGGCGCCGCGATCTTCTCCGGCACCCTCTACCTGATGGCCTTCGGCGCGCCGCGCTGGTTCGGCGCCATCACCCCGATCGGCGGGGTGCTGCTGATCCTGGGCTGGGGCCTGGCCGTGCTGGCCGCCTTCCGCCTGGCGGAAAGCTGAGGCCGGAACCGTTGGCCACGGCCGCCGCCCGCGCTAGGGTCTGACTCATCATGGCCGATCTCGATCTCGACGCGCGCGACCTGATCTGCCCGATGCCGGTCCTGAAGGCGCGCAAGGCGCTGCAGGGGCTGGCGCCGGGCCAGGTGCTTGACGTGCTGGCCACCGACGCCGCGGCGCGCAAGGATTTCCCGGCCTTCTGCGACGCCACCGGCCATGTCCTGGTCGCCGTCGCCGACGAGGCCGACGGCGTCACCCGCTACAGCATCCGCAAGGCAGGATAGGGCATGGACACGCTGCTCTTCACCCACCCGGCCTGCATCGGCCACGACACCGGCCCCGGCCACCCCGAGCGGCCCGACCGGCTGCGGGCGGTGCTGACCGCGCTGGAAGACGAGGCCTTCGCCCTGCTGCAGCGGCGCGAGGCGCCGGAGGCGACGATCGAGCAGGTCGCCCGCGCCCATCCCGACGCCTTTGTCCGCCGGCTGCTGGCTGCGGTGCCGGAAAGCGGGCTGCAGCCGATCGACGCCGACACCGTGCTGTCGCCGGGGTCGGGCGCCGCCGCGCTGCGGGCCGCCGGGGCCGGCTGCGCCGCGGTCGACGCAGTGCTGGCGGGCGAGGCGCGCAACGCCTTCTGCGCCGTACGGCCGCCGGGCCACCACGCCGAGACGGCGCGGGCCATGGGCTTCTGCCTGTTCAACAGCGTCGCCATCGCCGCCATGCACGCCCGGCTGGCGCATGGTCTGGGCCGGATCGCGGTGGTCGATTTCGACGTCCATCACGGCAACGGCACCCAGGACATCTTCTGGTCCGAGCCCGACCTGTTCTACGCCTCGACCCACCAGTCGCCGCTGTATCCCGGCACCGGCTCCGAGGACGAGACCGGGGTGGCCGGCAACATCCTCAACGCGCCGCTGCCGCCGATGTCGGGCGGGGCCGAGTTCCGCCGGGCGATGGAGCGCATCGTGCTGCCGGCGGTCGACGCCTTCGCGCCGGAGCTGCTGCTGATCTCCGCCGGCTTCGACGCCCACGCCCGCGACCCGCTGGCCAATCTCGAGCTGCATGAGGGCGATTTCGCCTGGGCGACGCTGGAGCTGATGCGCCTGGCCGACCGGCATTGCGGCGGCCGAATCGTCTCCACCCTCGAGGGCGGCTACGACCTGCGTGCCCTGGCCCTGTCCACCGCCGCCCATGTGCACACGCTGATGACCGGCTGAGGCCGGCCTATCGCGCCGGCGCCGGCCACAGCCCGGCCAGCATCTCCGGCAGGATCGCGTCGTCGAGCGGGCCGGCCCCATGCGCCTCACCGATGCCGTCGAGCTTGCCGTCCAGCGCCAGATGGGCGAAGCCGTGCACCACCGACCAGGCGGCCAGCACGGTGGTGAGGGCCGCACGGTCGAGCGGCCGGCCGGCGGCGACGCCGCGATAGGCCCGGACCGCGTCCTCGAGCTCGGCGAAGGCGGCTTGGCCGGCGGCGCGAAGACGCACATCGTCCCAGTTCAGCCGGTCCTTGCGGAACATCAGCAGGAACCGCGCCGGATGCGCCCGGGCGAAGCGGACATAGCCCATCCCCTGCCCGTGCAGCCGGGCGGCGGGATCGGTGCCGCCCGACGCTGCCCCCTCGCGCAGGAAGCGGGTCAGCGTCTCGAAGCCCAGCAGCGCCACCTCGGTCAGCAGCCCCGCGGCACTGCCGAAATGATGCGCCGGCGCAGCGGCCGACACCCCGGCCCGGCGCGCCGCCTCGCGCAGCGTGAAGCCCTCGACCCCGCGCTCGGTCAGGATCGCCTCGGCCGCGGCGATCAGCGCCCGCTGCAGATCTCCGTGATGGTACCGCTCCCGCGTCGTCTCGTCCGGCATCGGCCACTCAAACTTTACAGTGTTCAGATCAGATGATATCGTCTCATCTTAACACTGTTCAGACAAGGAGGAAGCCGTGCTCGACCTGCTGTTCCGCGGCGGCAACATGCTCGCGATCCTCGGCTGGCTGGCACTGGCCACAGCACCGCTGCTGCCGCGCCACAAGGCCCGGCTGCGGACCGCGGCCGGGCTGGCGGTGCCGCTGCTCTTCGCCGCCGCCTATCTCGGCCTGGTCGCCACCAGCTGGGGTTCGGCCCAGGGCGGCTACGGCTCGATCGCCGCGGTGCGCGCGCTGTTCGATTCGCCCGGCATGCTGGTCGCCGGCTGGCTGCACTACCTGGCCTTCGACCTGTTCGTCGGCGCCTGGATCGCCCGCGAGGGAGAGCGGGCCGGGCTGCCGCACCTGCTGCTTCTGCCCTGCTTCGCGCTGACCTTCCTGTTCGGCCCGGTCGGCCTGCTGGCCTTCGCGCTGCTACGGACCGGCTTCGGCCGCCGCGCGCCGGGCCTCGTCGCGGAGACATGACCATGTCCTCTTTGGCCCTCGATCCGCTGCCGCGCCACCCGATCCGTGGGCCGTCGGCCCTGCTCCGGGCGGTCCGGCGCCGCGACCCCATCCTGGCCGGCTTCGGCCTGGCCCTGCTCGCGCTCGCCCTGGTCCTGGGCGTCGCCTGGGTGCTCGACGCCCGCCAACTGCACGGCGAGGACGTCTGGGCCAAGCCGGTCAAGTTCCTGCTCTCGGTCGGGCTGTTCGCCCTGACCAGCGCCTGGTTCATCGGCGATCTGCCCGCGGCGCAGCGACGCGCGGCCCCGATCCGCGCCGCGCGCTGGACCCTCATCGGCGCCGGCACGTTCGAGCTGGGCTACATCACCCTGCAGGGCGCCCTCGGCCAGCCCTCGCATTTCAACGAGTCGACGCCGTTCCACACGGTCATGTTCGCGCTGATGGGGATCGGCGCCGTGGCCCTGACCGCGACGACCCTGCCGCTGGCGCGCGAGATCGCCCGGCACGGCACCGGGCTGTCCCCGGCGCTGCGCCTGGCGATCGTGCTGGGGCTGGTGCTGACCTTCGTCCTCGGAGTCGGTGCCGGTGTGGCCATCGCCACCCATGGCGGCCATGCCGTCGGCGGCATCCCCGACCACCCCGGGCTGCCGCTGCTCGGCTGGTCGGCCACCGGCGGCGACCTGCGGGTGCCGCATTTCCTCGGCATCCACGCC
This sequence comes from Inquilinus sp. OTU3971, assembly GCF_038440215.1. Taxonomy (NCBI): domain Bacteria; kingdom Pseudomonadati; phylum Pseudomonadota; class Alphaproteobacteria; order Rhodospirillales; family Rhodospirillaceae; genus Inquilinus; species Inquilinus sp. OTU3971. Next base: position 3,508 of record NZ_JASATH010000270.1, read on the forward strand.
CAGCAGCTGCTGCCATTGGCCGGCGCCGGCCTGGCCGCAGCCCTGCCGATGCGGGCGCGGCCGGCGGTCTGGCTGGTGTCGGCCCTCTATGTCCTGGTCACCCTCGCCGCCTTCGCCCAGGCGATGGCGGGCCGCCCGCTGATCGCGCTGTGACTGGGCGGCCTACCGCGCGGGCGCGGTGATCCACAGCGCCCGTGCCTCGCCCTCGCCTGTGGCGATCGCGGCATGGCCGATGCGGGCGTCGAAATAGGTGGCGTCGCCGGGGCCGAGTTCGACCGGGCCGTGATGCTCGGTGAACAGCGTCACCCGGCCGGCCAGCACATAGAGGAAATCATCGCTGTCGTGCCGCTCCCAGTCCTCGAAATCGTCGAGGGACCGGGCGCGGAGGGTGACCTCGGACGCCAGGAAGGGCGCGTTGCGCAGCGCGCCGCCGAACAGGCGCAGGCGGTAGTTCGGCATCTCGGTGGCCGCCCCCTCGCCGGCCCGCACCACGATGCGGCGGCCGCGCAGGGGCGAATCGGCCGGGCCGAACAGCGCGGCCAGCTCGATCTCGAAACCACGCGCGAGCTTCTGCATCGCCTGGAAGGTCGGCGACATCTCGCCCCGCTCGATCTTCGACAGTGCCGAGCGCGACAGGCCGGTATGGCCAGCCGCCTCCTCCAGCGTCCAGCCCCGGTCGGCACGCAACCGGCGCACGGTCTCCGCCAGGTCGATCTCCGGCGGGCCGGAGGGGTCCATCAAGGGCATGGTCGATCCGTCGTTGCAGCCATCCGCTTGTCCGGCGGCAGCATCCGCCCGTCAAGCCATCTTTCCACTATGATGGAACTTTCCACTATAGTAGATGGAACCGAGGCCGGCATGACCGGCGGCTGCGGAGAGACGAGATCATGGAAGCGCTGGTGTTCGACCGGTTCGGCGGCCCCGAGGTGCTGGAGATCCGGACGCTGCCGGACCCGCCGGTGCCGTCGGGCCACATCCAGCTGGCGCTGCGCGCGGCCGGCCTCAACTTCGCCGACCTGCACCGCCGCCGTGGCCACTACCGCCTGGCCGGCAAGGCACCGTATATCGCCGGCTATGAAGGCGCGGGCGAGGTGGTGGCGCTGGGCGACGGGGTCGAGGGCGTCCGCCTCGGTGACCGCATCGGCTTCGCCGACGTGCCCTTCGCCAACGCCACCCGCGTGACCGTGCCGGTCGAGCGCGCGATCCCGTTGCCGGACGATATCGGATATCGCGATGCTGCGGCGATCCTGCTGCAGGGGCTGACGGCGCAGTATCTGGTGGTGGACAGCGCCCCGGTCCGCACCGGGGCCCGGGTGCTGGTCCATGCCGCGGCGGGCGGGGTCGGGCAGTTGCTGGTGCAGATGGCGAAGCGGCGCGGCGCCATGGTGATCACCCTGGCCTCGACGCCCGAGAAGGCGGCGATCACCATGGCCCGGGGCGCCGACCACGGCCTGACCTATGCCGCCGACTGGGTCGCGGCAGTGCGCCGGCTCAGCGATGGCGGCGTCGACATCGCCTATGATTCGGTCGGCGCGACGTTGGCAGACAGCCTGGCCGCCACCCGGCCGCGCGGCACGGTGGTGGCCTACGGCACCGCCGGCGGCGACCCGCCGGCGATCGATCCGCGGCAACTGATGGAACAGTCGAAGGCGGTGGTCGGGGGCGACCTGTGGGACCATCTCGACAGCCGCGACAGCCGGCTGGCCCGCGCCACAGCGCTGTTCGCTGCGCTGCGGGCCGGCGAGATCGCTTTGCCGGAGATCGAGGTGTTCCCGCTGTCGCGCGGCGCCGATGCGCATCGCCGGCTGGAGAGCCGCGGCGTCACCGGCAAGATCGTGCTGGTGCCGGACGGGGCGGGCTGAGCCTCAGCCCAGCGCCGACGCGATCTCCGCCCATTCCTGCTCCAGGCTGGCGGAGGACATCGGCTTGCCGGCCTGGCGGTACCAGTAGCCGGCATTGCCGAGGTCGCCTTCCTTGCGGTGCAGATAGGCATGGGCCCAGGCGGCGTCGGCGCCGTCCTCGGAATCGACGCAGCCATGCGCCCGGTCCCAATCGCCCTTGGCATCCCACCACAGCGCGGCGAGCGCCGGCGGCAGAGTCGCCGGCGGCTGGTCCTGGTCCAGGGAATTTCTGAAAGCAGAGAGATCCATCAGTCGGCCTCCCGGTTCGTCAGGGGCGCGGCACCCCGGGTCGGGGATCACCGCACAGCCCGGCGCCGGACACAAGCCGGAGATGGCGTTACCGCAACGAAACAAGGGGCCGAAGGCCCCTGGTCTCATCCATCGGAACGACCGGTCGGGGCCGAAGCCCCGTTCGCCGGATCAGTAGCCCTGGATCTGCATCCGCTTGCGCAGCGCCTTGCGCTGGCGGCGAACGGCTTCGGCTTCCTCGCGGATGCGGCGCTCGGACGGCTTCTCGTAGTTCCGACGCTGCTTCATCTCGCGAAAGATGCCTTCGCGCTGCATACGCTTCTTGAGGACGCGCAGCGCCTGGTCGATGTTGTTGTCGCGGACGAGCACCTGCATCGGGCAAAGGCCTTTCACTGAAAGATCGGGCGGGGTTACGCCTTTCAGCCGAGAATGTCGAGAACGATCTGACGAATCTCGGCGCGGGACAGCTCTGCCTTGTGCGCCGGCTGCCGCAGCGGGGTGGTTGCCAGCCGCTGCATCGGACGACGCCGGCGGCGGGGTAGTGTCTTGATCTGTACGGTCTTCATGTCTGTTCTTTACGGTTCGGGCCCTTGGGGCCTCGTTGCACTCAATATCGCTTAAACCGCGATGCGCGGGCCATCGGCCTGCCTGTCACGGCGCAAAGCGCGATCGACAGGCGAGGCGCCTGCCTTATCGTTCGGATCATGGTTGGGAGGGGGATCCGGGCGCGTTCCTCGGAACGTCGGCGCGGATCGTATCGAAACCGATCTCGACGCTGGATATAGGGGAACCGCGGCCGGTTTGCAACCCGCCGGACGAAAAACAGCCGGTCGGCGGAGGTGACAGCAGGCCGGATCGTTCCCACATCGAAATCATCTCGGCGGCTGACACTGGGGGGCGAAATGCGCTTCGGCATCGTCGGATTCGGTCTGGCCTTCACCCTGCTCCTGCCCACGCCTCCCGCGGCGGCCCAGGACCAGCCGGTCGATCTCGAGCTGGTGCTCGCGGTCGACGTCTCGCGTTCGATGGACGATGACGAGCAGGCGCTGCAGCGCGACGGCTATGTCAGCGCCCTCACCCATCCCGAGGTGATCGACGCCATCGCCTCCGGCGTGCACGGCCGCATCGCCATCACCTATGTCGAATGGGCCGGCGCCAACTCCCAGGCCGTCATCCTGCCCTGGCGCCTGATCGACGGCGCCGCAGCCGCCCGCACGGCGGCGGCAGACCTGTCCGAGACCTTCGGCACGGTGATGCGGCGCGGCACTTCGATCTCCGGCGCTCTTCTGTTCTCCGCCGGGCTGTTCGACAACAACGGCTATGACGGCATCCGCCGCGCCATCGACATCTCCGGCGACGGGCCGAACAACGCCGGCTGGCCGGTGTCGGGCGCCCGCGAGATCGCGCTGGCGAAGGGCATCACCATCAACGGCCTGCCGGTGATCCTGAAGCGCGGCGGCTTCGGCGGCCTGCCGGAGCCCGACATGCTCGACGCCTATTACCGCGATTGCGTCATCGGCGGCCCCGGCGCCTTCACCGTACCGGTGCGCAACCCGCAGCAATTCGCCGAGGCGATCCGGCGCAAGCTGGTGCTGGAGATCGCCGGCGCGGCGCCGGAGGCGATGCCGGCCGCTTTCATCCCGGCCCAGTCCGGCGGCACCGACTGCATGATCGGCGAGAAGACCCGCCCGCGCTGGCTGGACCAGGACCAGCGGTAGCTCGAGGACCACGGCCGCATTGGTCCGAAGCCCGGGATGCGGTAGTATCGTCCGGCCGGAGCAGCGCTGGGGCGCCCCGCCTCCTCCGGCAGGGCCGGACCGTCCGGCCCAGGATCCGGCGCGGCCATCCCGAAGATGAGCCGGGATCCGGGCGCACCGGCGTCCCGAACAGACTGCGCAGGATGAGCGCCACCGCGCAGCCGTATTTCCAGGGCGTTTCGCCCGGGAGGTCATGATGCTTGTTCGTGAGGCCATGACTCCGCATGCGGAGTGGATCACCCCCGACATTTCGCTGGCGGAGGTCGCGCGACGAATGCGCGACAACGCCATCGGCTGCCTGCCGGTGGGCGAGAACGACCGGCTGATCGGCATGATCACCGATCGGGACCTCGTCTGCCGCGGCGTCGCCGAAGGGCTGGACTGCAACGCCGACAAGGCGCACCAGGTGATGACCAGAGGCATCACCTGGTGCTTCGAGGATGAGAGCGTCGACGACGCCCTCGCGCGGATGGAAGAGAAGCAGATCCACCACATGCCGGTGCTCAGCCGGCAGAAACGGATCATCGGCATCCTGTCGCTATCCGACCTCGCCCTGCGCGGACCGAGAAATCTCTCCGCCAAGGTGTTCACGTTGGCTGCACGCGACGCCCGTCTCCATGCGTCGGGATCGACCGCACGGCACTAGATCTTGACGGAGCAGGCCCCTTCCGATCGCTCGGGAGGGGCCTGCCGGCTCGACGGTCAGCCTTCCACCACCAGCCGGTAGCCGACCCCGGCCTCGGTCGCGATCAGCCGCGGCCGGGCCGGGTCGGGGGGGGGGGGGGGGGGGGGGGGGGGGGCGGCAGGG
>NZ_JASATH010000271.1:0-7832 GCF_038440215.1 Inquilinus sp. OTU3971
AAGAGCGGTGAGATATCCGGGCTAGGGCCGGTCCAGACCTGACTCGACGAGCGCCTTCAGATGATGGAGTGCCGTCCGATAGAAGCGCTCATACTGCCCGGCGATGGTGGCATCGCCCGGATCCTGCGGCTGAAATCGGCTCGACCATGTCACGACCGAGCCTTGGTCGGCGTCGCGCACGGACATGGTTCCGACATAGCCGGAGACCGGGTCCGGACTCTCGACGTGGGCATAGCTGTAGCGTCGCTGGGCCTCGCTGAACTCCAGCAGCCGTTCAACAATGATGTCGCCGGAGACCGTCTCGAGGCGCCGGATGCGGCCGCCGTCTTCGAGCTCGCTGCTGCGGACCGCATCGAGCCACCGGGGCAGGAGATCGAATCCTCCGAGGAGCGACCAGACACGCCCTGCGGGCGCCGAAATCGCCACGGAAACACTGACCTCAGTCATCGTGCGGGTCCTCATTCGTGGTTGGGCGTTGTCGCGCTCATGCGAGGCGCGCGACGATCTTCCCGGGCGTCACCGACCGCCGGCGTAGCCGGTGGAGGGCATCGGGGATCTGCTCGAAGGTCACGATTTCCGCGATCAACGGTGTCACGCGCCCTTGATCCACAAGTGCTATGAGTTCCGAGAGCATGAGACCGAGATCCGAGATCTCCGCTTCACCGCCCGCGCGGTAGGCCGCAGCGAGCGCCACCTCGTGGATCGAGACGCCGCGCTCGAACCAGTTGATGCGCCGGAAGTCGGGAAAGTCCACGACGCATGCGAGCGCGCCGTTGAAGGCCAGCAGATCGAGGGCGGCGGTCGCGTTGCTCGCGCCGACGGTGTCGACCACCAGATCGGCCAGGCGACCCTCGTTCAGCCGCCGCAGAAGGGACTGAAGGTCGTCGGGCTGGACGACATGGTCCGCGCCAAGATGACGGGCGATCTCAGACCGCGCCGCTGCGGCCACGCCGATCACCTTGTAGCCGGCGAGCTTCGCCAGCTGGACCGCGAAGCTCCCGACCCCGCCGGTCACACCGTAGATGAGGGCCGTGCGGCCTGGCCGTGGAGCAACCTTCCTGTGGAAGATCTGGTAGGCGGTCAGTCCCGCGGTCGGGAGCGCCGCGGCGCTTTCGAAGGACAGACCGTCCGGAATCGCGGCAAGGGCCTGCGCCGGCGCGATCGCGAACTCGGCAAAGCCGCCCCGCCGCCAGGGATTGCCGAAGCAGGCCACCCGCTGCCCTTGGGCCCAACCTGCGACCCCGTCGCCCACGGCGTCGATCGTCCCTGCGATGTCCAGGCCGAGGACATGCGGCAGGACCCAGCCCTCCTGTCCGATCTCGGCGAATTTATAGTCCACCGGATTGAGGCCGGCCGCGGTCACCTTGATCCGCACCTCCCCGCCAGCCGGCTCGGGGACCGGGAGCGTTCCCATACGGAGGGCGAAGCCAGGCCCCGGCTTTTCGAGGAGAATGGCACGCATCGATATCTCGTCGTGGAGAGATGGAAGAACCGCGGCGCCCGGCCGATCAACGCCCGTCTCAGCATGGATCCGCCGTCGGCCGGAAAGGCCCCGGTCGGTTCAGACGCCAGTTCCGGTCATGTTCGCGTCGACACGCAGGCGCAGGACGTGGAACGGCGGGCGGCTCTCGTCCAGGCCGCCGTTGAGAACCGGAAGTCGGTGCAGCTGATTGGCCGTGATGTAGAGCCAACGCCCATCGGCGTCGAGCTCGACCCCATCCGGCCAGCCCAGCAGATCGGGATCGCGTACGAGGACGGTATAGCCGTCGGGAGACGCAACCCCGATGGCGCTGTTCTCGACGTCCGTCACATAGACGTTGCCGCGGGCGTCGACGTCGAAACCGTCGCAATGGGGCTTGGGGCACCAGTATTCGACCCGTTCCGCCAGGGGGGCGTCGCTGTCCTGTGCGGCAAGCAGACCGGCGTCGATGCGATGCACCGACTTGCCCGACATCGCGCCGAAATAGACCCAGCGCCCCAACGGATCGATCGCGATCGGATTGAGCCCGTATCGGTAAGGGACGAGCTGCCCGTCCGCGGTCCGGAGAGAGATGGTCTTGCCGTCGACCGCTAGGGGCTCATCCCCCGGCAGCAACGAGGGATGGCGTTCCAGCACGCGCCAGGAGAGCCCGGTATCGAGGTCGACGACGACGATCGCCGGATAGTCGCTGGCGCCCTGCTCGTTCAGGGTCATGTCGGCGATGTAGATGCGGCGGTGGCACCGGTCGACGACGAAGTCCTGGGCGAACGAGCTCGGCCGGAGGACGTTCTGCGGCAGCACGATCACCCTATGGAGCCGGCCATCACGATCGTTCCAGCCGACCAGCTTCGGCTGGTGGGCGCGGTCGCCCATGTCGAGGATCCAGACAATGTCGTCGGCGTCCGCCCGGATGCCGATCACGCCGACCATGCCCCGGCCGTCGGGCCCCGGCTTGCCCGCCCAGGTATCGTCGGGATATGGCGGGTGGCGGCCATCCTTGCCGATCGCCCGCACTGCGAATTCGGGAGCGATGATGGCCGAGATCGAGACAAGCACCCGGCCGTCCTGCGTCACGGTCGGGTTGCCGGGCCGCTCCTGCGGGAAGGTCGCGACCGTCTCCAGCTGCAGATCAGGCATCGTCGCTTCTCACGCCTTGGCTTGAACGAAGGTGTCGGGAGTCCCGTCCTTGGGGTCGACGAAGATGATGTCGCCGGGGTCGCGTCGCGGCGTATCCACCGAGACCATGAACAGCGGCTCCTCAAGGATTTCAGGCATGCCGTGAACAGTGCCCTTCTTGAAGAACAGCATCTGGCCGGGTCCGACCTCGAAGGGCTCGCGCTCTCCCATGAAGAAGCGGGCCCGACCGGACAGGACGATCAGGTATTCGTCGCAGGTGGCGTGATAGTGAGCGGGCGTTGGACGATAGACGCGGAACACGCGTGCACTCGCCTCGTCCTCGTCTGTCAGCCTCGTGTCGACCAGCAGGGTGTCCGTGGTCTCGGGAAAGGATTTGACGATCGCATTGAGGTCGAATGCAGCGTGGGGAGCAGCCTCGACCAGTTTGGTGTGTGTCTCCGCCAGGATCGGTCCTCCATCGTTCAGCGCGTTGCCGATCGGCGCCTTGGTTCCGTGAACATATGTCCGCCGAGCGATGCCCCAAACGCGCTTCCGGAGCACAAGATCTGAGAATCAAAGGAACAAATCACCCGCCGGGCCGTCGGACCAATCCGGCGCTTTGGCAGGAGTCGGCCTGGGGCTATGTCGGCGTTTGAACCAACGTCCCCAGGCGGTCAGATCCAGGGTCGCCACTCCGATGGCCGCGATCGAGCCGATGGCGACCTCGCAGAAGCGTGCGAAGCCCGTTTCCCAGATGCCTATGCCGGGTAGCTGGCTCAGCAGGGTGATCGCCGCGGTCCACAGCCCGACCCGCCACTCCGGCCGACGGGAGACAACCACGGGCGTAACCGCGATGATGATCGCCAACTGAGCTGCCAGGGCGAGACCGAACCGGGAGAGCAGGCATTGGCGGAGGATCGCGATGGCGGTGCCGACGATCCGGCTCCGGCATTCCGCAAACGTATCGCCGATGCCGTCCTTCGCCGTGATCAGCGCGGATACCGGCGCCATACGGGCTGATGCAGGTTCAGCATCAGGGCCAAGCCGTAGGCCAGGGTCGCCGAGACCAAAGAACGTCCCACGCAGGTGACCACGGTACGGCCACATCTCCGTAGGTCGGAGTAAACCATGATGAGCTGCAAGCGAGTCATGAAGTGCTTTCGGGCAAGCCGCGCGACGACGCATCTTGGAATGGGCGATGCCCACCCATTGGTGAATTCGATTCCAAGGAGCTTCGGAGCGGCAACGGGTTTCCCGGTCCAGGAGCGAACCACACACTCCGGGCTGCAGCCGCAGCCTCAACCGGAGACATCAGCATGCAGGTCAAAGCCGCCGTCTTGCGGCAGATAGGTCTGCCAGGCCCATACTCCCAAAGCCGGCCGATCGCGATCGAGACGATCGAGCTGGCCCCACCCGGTCCCGGCGAAGTTCTGGTCCGCATCGGCGCGGCGGGCCTGTGCCATTCCGATCTTTCCGTCATCAACGGCGACCGGCCGCGCCCCATGCCGATGGCGCTGGGGCACGAAGCCGCCGGGGTGGTCGAGGCCCTGGGCGACGGCGTCCGGGATCTCGAGGTCGGAGACCATGTCGTCATGGTCTTCATGCCGAGCTGCGGTCATTGCATACCTTGCTCGGAAGGCCGCCCCGCCCTCTGCGAGCCGGGCGCTGCCGCCAATGCGGCCGGGACGCTGATCACGGGTGACGTTCGGTTGAGTGATCATGACGGGCACGTCCACCATCACCTGGGCGTGTCGGCCTTTGCCGATCATGCCGTCGTGTCGCGCAACTCCATCGTCAAGATCGATCGCGGCTTGCCGTTCGTCGAGGCCGCGCTGTTCGGGTGCGCGGTGCTGACGGGCGTCGGCGCCGTGGTCAACACCGCGCAACTCCGCGCCGGCTCCACCGCTGTCGTGATCGGCCTCGGCGGCGTCGGCCTCGCCTCGGTGCTCGGCGCGCATGCGGCCGGAGCGAGCAAGATCGTCGGGGTCGACTTCTCTCCGGAAAAGCTCGCGCTCGCCGAGGAGCTTGGCGCGACCGCCGTCGTCAACGGCCGCGACGAGGACGCGGTCGATCAGGTCCGGGACCTGACTGGCGGCGGCGCCGACTACGCCTTCGAGATGGCAGGCTCGACCCGCGCTCTCGACAACGCCTTCAAGATGACTAAGCGCGGCGGCACGACGGTGACCGCCGGCCTGCCCCCGCCCGGCTCGGCGCTGCCGGTGAATGTGGTCCAACTCGTCGGCGAGGAGCGGACCCTCAAGGGCAGCTACATCGGCACCTGCGTGCCGGTCCGCGATGTTCCGCGCTTCATCGACCTCTATCGCGACGGGCGGATGCCGGTGAACCGGCTGCTGAGCAGCAAGCTCAAGCTCGAGGATATCAACGAAGGCTTCGATCGTCTGCACGACGGCAGTGCCGTCCGCCAAGTCATCGAATTCTGAAGAGCAGCATCATGGCTGATGAGACATTTCTGGCCACTCTCAGGGACAAGTCGCTGTTCCGTGAGGCCAACTATATCGACGGCGAGTGGATCGAGGTCGGTGACGGCCGCAACATCGCCGTCACCAACCCGGCCACCGGCGTGGTCCTGGGCCATGTTCCGTCGCTGGGAGCCGCAGAGACGGCCCGCGCCATCGCCGCGGCCAAGCGTGCGCAGCCGGCCTGGCGCGCTTTGACTGCGAATGAGCGCGCGGCGAAGCTGCGCCGTCTCTTCGAACTGATGATGGAGAACCGGGACGACCTCGCCCGGATCATGACCGCCGAACAGGGCAAACCGGTCACCGAGAGCCGAGGCGAGATCGCCTATGCGGCCAGCTTCATCGAATGGTTCGCCGAGGAGGGCAAACGAGTTTACGGCGACACCATCCCGCAGCACCTGCCCGGCCGCCGCATCGTCGTGCAGAAGGAGCCGATCGGCGTCTTTGCCGCGATTACGCCGTGGAACTTCCCGGCCGCGATGATTACCCGCAAGGCGGGTCCCGGCTGGGCCGCGGGCTGCGCCGGCGTGCTCCGCCCGGCGAGCCAGACGCCCTTCTCCGCTATCGCGATCGCCGTTCTGGCAGAGCGGGCGGGCCTGCCCTCAGGCGTCTGCAACGTCATCACCGGGCCGGGTAGCGAAATCGGCGGCGAGATGACCTCCAACCCCGATGTGCGCAAGGTGTCCTTCACAGGCAGTACCGAAGTCGGTGCCAGGCTGCTGGCCCAATGCGCACCGACGATCAAGAAGACCAGCATGGAACTCGGCGGCAACGCTCCCTTCATCGTCTTCGATGACGCCGATCTCGACGCGGCGGTGGAGGGTGCCCTCGTGTCCAAATACCGCAATGCCGGCCAGACCTGTGTGTGTGCCAACCGCCTGTTGGTACAGAATGGCGTCTACGATGCCTTCGCCGCCAAGCTGAAGGCGGCGGTCGAGACGCTGAAGGTCGGCGATGGCTTCGAGGACGGCGTGACGATCGGGCCGCTGATCGACGAGGCGGCGGTCCGCAAGGCCGAGGAGCACGTCGCCGACGCGGTCGCTCTCGGCGCGTTGATCGTGACCGGCGGCAAACGCCATGCGCTCGGCGGCAGCTTCTTCGCGCCGACCGTGCTCGCCGACGTGCCGCGTAAGGCCAAGATCTTCCGCGAGGAAACCTTCGGCCCGGTCGCGCCCCTGTTCCGGTTCAAGACCGAGGCGGAGGCGATCCAAATGGCCAATGACACGGAATTCGGCCTGGCTTCGTACTTCTACAGCCGCGATGTCGGGCGCATCCTGCGCGTGGCCGAGGGGCTCGAATACGGCATGGTCGGCATCAACGAAGGGCTGATCTCGACCGCGGTCGCGCCTTTCGGCGGCATGAAGGCGTCCGGCCTCGGGCGTGAAGGGTCGAAATACGGCATCGAGGACTATCTGGAGATCAAGTATCTCTGCCTCGGTGGCATCGGCGCCTGAAGCCGGCGGGGCGGCAACCGGGGAACTCCTTCAGGTCAGCGAGTGGCTGCCCAACTCATCACGATGGGGAGCCTCCTGTCGGAGGTATCCCCTTCGGATTTGCCGCTCCGGTACAAGACGCCACGGGAGCTCCCGCGCATCAACGCACCGATGTCGTTCAATACGATCCGGCTGGGACCGGCCCTTGCCGGCCTCATGTTCCGATAGCGCTAGAAAAGGAAAAGCTGCGGATGATTCTGGATGGATCCTGGGCGCCGCGACTTTCGCTATACCCGTTCTTTCCGCCAACCAAGCATCTGTTCGTCAAGGGCCGTCACTTCGTCGACTTCGTCGTTGAGCACCCCGGGCGCGAGGGCGGCGTTTGAATCTCGAATGGACATCCGATGAAAAGCAAAGCTGCTGATTCGGCTCCCCGATCTTATCCTCAATCAGTCTTATTCGTCCGTCGGGCAGGTCCGATCGAGTTAGTGTTAGAACGGTCTGAGACGTTCGCGGACATCGAGAACTGGCTCCTCGAGGACGCCTCGGCAGAACGCGAGATGATCATCTTGCTGGTCAAGCTGATCACACGCATTAAAGCCGCCGGCTCTTCGGTCGATCGCCTTACGCTGCACGTCGGAACACTCCATCCTCAACTGGTTGGTTTCGCCTGGATATGGAACTCCGATGACGGCTTCTGCGACGAGGTACGTGTCGGGGACGCGACAATCGATTCGGACGCCTACAAGCTCAATCCGCTGCAACGGATTGTGGAGACCGGGGAGACCATTCGGCGGTTGCCCCAGACGCCCTCGGCACAGACGGAATTTCCTATCATTCGTGAGCTCGCATCCGCCGGAATGACCGACTACGCGGCGATCCCGCTGAACGGCCTAGATAAGCGCAACGCAATCACCATTGCGACCACTGCGCTAGGCGGCTTTACAGAAGAGGAAATTGCTTCGCTGACTAGACTGTTCAAGCTTTTCGCGCTCCACGTGCAGCGGCATAGCGAGTTGAAGGTCTCCGAAAACGCGCTTTGCGCCTATCTTGGTTCTGGGGCAGCCGCAAAAGTGCTCAAGGGCGCGATTAAGCGTGGCGCGGGCGAATCGATTCGGGCGGTCATCTGGGTATCTGATCTCAGAAACTTCACGAGCATGTCGGATACGCTAGCTCCAGCGGACGTGCTCGTCCTGCTCAATATGTATTTCGAGACAATGGCCAGCGCCGTCGCCGCCCATGGTGGCGAGATCCTCAAATTTATTGGCGACGGGATGCTCGCCGTATTTCCGGTGACCGAAGGAATTGGTCATGCGTCACGCCTAG
>NZ_JASATH010000272.1:0-7814 GCF_038440215.1 Inquilinus sp. OTU3971
CCCCCCCCGGGGGGGGCCCCCCCCCCCCCCCCCCCCCCCCCCCCCGGGGGTGGGGGTGCCCCCGATCGTCGACTACAAGCCGGGCAAGCCCGGCTGACCCGGGCCGTTCAGGACCCGTCGGCGGCCGCGATCAGGGTCGCCGGCGTGTCCTGTTCGGTGGTGGCGCTGGGCCCAAAGGCTGCGGCGAAGAAGGCGATCAGCCGCTCATACAGCATCCGGCAGTTGCCCGGCTTGACGATGCCGTGGCCCTCGTCCGGGAACAGCAGCGTCTCATAGGGGATGCCGCGGGCGTCGAGCTCCGCCCGCATGATCTCGACATGCTCCGGCGTCACGTTCGGGTCGGTCAGGCCCTGGACGATCAGCAGGCGCCCCTCGATCCGGTCGACGAAGTGGATCGGGGAACGCTCACGGTACTTCTCAGGCAGCTCGTCCGGCGTGCCGCCCATCATCGCCTCGGAATAGGGGCGCAGGTCCGGCCGGGTGGTCCAGTAGTCGGTGACCAGGTCGGTCATGCCGCAGATCGGCGCCGCGGCGGCGATGATCTCGCGCGGAAAACGGGTGATCGCCCACCAGGCGGAATAGCCACCATAGGACAGGCCGGTGATGCCGACCCGGCCCGGCTGCGCCAGCCCGGCATTCATCAGCGCCAGGATGCCGGTGCGGATGTCCTCCTGCTCGCGCCCGCCCCAGCCATCGGCCTTGATCGCCTCCTGGAAGGCGAGGCCCAGGCCGGTGCTGCCGCGGTAGTTCGGCTGCAGCACATGGAAGCCGGCGCGGCACAGCGCCTGCGGGATCGGGTCGAAGCGGCCGTCGTAATGCGCGGTCGGCCCGCCATGGACATGGATCACGGCGCCGCGGGCCTCGCCCCTGGCGCGATACAGCCAGCCCTGGATTCGCAGCCCGTCGACCGAATGCCACCAGAAGGGCTCGGCCGGGCTCAGCTCCGCCAGGTCGGGCAGCGACCCCTCGGGGAGCGGCGTCAGCTCATGCGCGGTCAGCAGGTCCGGCGCCTCGGCCGCCAGGGTGACGATCGACGTCGGCGCCGTGGCCCGGCCGCGCTCCACCACCCAGCGGCCGTCGGGCAGCGGCGCGATCGGGCGCAGGATGTCGCCCCCGCGGAACACCGGGGCATAGGCGCCGGTCGAGACCATCAGGAACCCGGCCTCGTCCCGCGCCGCGCTGGATTCGATCACCACCAGCAGGTCCTGGCTGTCATCCGGCTGGTGCGGCCAGCGCACATGCTCGACCGGGATCGCCGGAGTGTCGATCAGCCAGCGCAGATCGTCGGAGGCCAGGTCGATCAGCCCCAACCGTTTGTGCGACGGCCCCTCGGCGACGAAGGCCACGCGAAGCCCGTCCGGCGACCACACGCCCTCGGCCTTGGCCGGGCCGCCGGGGCTGTACAGCTCGCGATCCGCGCCGGTCTCCAGGTCGTACACCCACAGCGCCCGGCCGCTCGGGTGATGGTCGTTGCGCAGATACAGGATCCGGCGTCCGGTCGGGTCCAGCTTCGGCATCAGCTTGCAGGACCGCAGCGGCGAGGCCAAAGCGCGCTGCGCGCCGGTCGCGATGTCGTGCTCGTACAAATGCAGGATGTCGCCGCCCAGCCCGGTGGCCGGGTCGCGGCTGGCGGCATAGACCAGCCGGCGCCCGTCCGGGTGCTGCTGGGCGGTGTAGGCGTAGTAGCCCGGCCGGTCCGGCAGCAGCGCCTCCGCCGGCCGCGCCGGGTCCAGCCAGACCCGCTGCAGCCCGACCTGCTCCTCGCCGTCGCGGCGGCGGGCGACGATCAGGGCCAGGCTGTCCGGCGCCCAGCTGAAGCTCTCGCAATCCCAGCCGGACCAGGGCTCCAGCAGCAGGCGCGGCGGCGCATCGCCCGTGGTCGGAGCGATCCAGGGGCCGTTGCCCTCGGCCTTGCCGTTCCACAGCCAGGCCACCCAGCGCCCGTCCGGCGACACGGCCGGGAACAGCAGCCGCGGCGCGGCGATCAGGCGGTCCAGAAAGCCGGGATCGATGCTCATGACGGAAATGCTACCCCAACGGCGGCGGGTCGAGATATGGCGCCGGACGCATGGCGGGCGCGGCGCGGTCAGGCCGGGACGCCGGCCAGCTCCTCGACCCGGTGGCACGCCGCTCGGTGGCCGGGGCCGAAATCGCGCAGCACCGGCGCGGCCCGGGCGCACAGGTCGACGGCGTGCGGGCAGCGGGTGCGGAAGGCGCAGCCTGAGGGCGGGTTGATCGGCGACGGCGTGTCGCCCTGCAGCACCACCCGCCGGCGCTGCCGTGCCCGCACCGGGTCCGGCACCGGCACGGCGGACAAGAGCGCCTGGGCATAGGGGTGCAGCGGCCGGGCGAAGAAGGCGTCGCGGCCGGCGATCTCGGCCTCCCGCCCCAGATACAGCACCATCACCCGGTCGCTGATGTGCCGCACCACGCTCATGTTGTGCGAGATGAAGATCAGCGCCATCCCTAGCTCGCGTCGCAGCCGCATCAGCAGGTTGACGATCTGCGCCTGGATCGAGACGTCCAGCGCCGAGACCGGCTCGTCGCAGACGATCAGCTTCGGCCGCAGGATGATGGCGCGGGCGATGCCGATGCGCTGGCATTGGCCGCCAGAGAATTCATGCGGGTAGCGGTGGGCGAGGGCAGGGGACAGGCCGACCTGGCGCATCGCCTCGTTCACCCGGGTGGCGACCTCGGCCCGCTTCAGCTCGGGGTGGAAGGTGCGCAGCGGCCGGCCGATGATCTGGGCCACGGTCATGCGCGGGTCCAGCGAGGCCAGCGGGTCCTGGAAGATGATCTGCATGTCCCGCCGCCGCGGCCGCAGCGCATCCTCGGGCAGGCCGGTCACGTCGCTGCCGTTCCAGGCGATGGTGCCGGCGGTGGGCGGGATCAGTTTCAGCACGGCCCGGCCCAAAGTGGACTTGCCGCAGCCGGATTCGCCGACCACGGCCAGCACCTCGCCGGGGGCCAGGTCGAAGGACACGTCGTCCACCGCCTTCACCATCAGCGGCGGCCCGCCCAGCAGCCCGGACGAGAGCGGGAAATGGACCTTCAGGTTGCGGACCGACAGCACCGGCGTCATGGCACCAGCTCCGGCACGGCGGCGGGCTGCGGCAGCGGCCGGTGGCAGGCGACGAAGCCGCTCGCAGCCGGCAGCAGCGGCGGCATGGTGACGGTGCAGGCCTCGACCCGACGGTCGCAGCGCGGGGCGAAGGGGCAGCCGGGCAGGTCGCCGGACGCGGCGCGCGGCTGGCCCGGGATCACCCGCAGCTCGCCCTCGCGGCCCTCCAGGTCCGGTGTCGAATCCAAGAGGCCGCGGGTGTAGGGATGGGCCGGTGACGCGAACAGGGGCTCGACCGGCGCCGCCTCCATCACCTTGCCGCCGTAGAGCACCAGCACCCGGTCGCACATCTCGGCGACGACGCCGAGGTCGTGGGTCACCAGGACCACCGCCGTTCCCAGCTCGCGCACCAGGTCGCGCAGCAGGTCCAGCACCTGGGCCTGGACGGTGACGTCCAGCGCCGTGGTCGGCTCGTCCGCCAGCAGGATGCGCGGGTTGCACAGCAGCGCCATGGCGATCATGACGCGTTGGCGCATGCCGCCCGACAGCTCATGCGGATACTGCCGCATCCGCTTCGCCGGATCGGGGATCTTCACCCGGTCCAGCATCCGGGTGGCCTTGTCCCAGGCCTCGCGCTTCCGCACCCCCTGGTGGCGGATCAGCACCTCGGTCAGCTGCGCCCCGACCCGGTGATAGGGGTTCAGCGAGGTCATCGGGTCCTGGAAGATCATGGTCATGGCCGACCCGCGCAGCCGGTCCAGCCCGCGCCGGTCCAGCGCCAGCAGGTCCTGCCCCTCGAAACGAATCCGGCCGGTGACGGCGCCATTGCCGGCCAAGAGGCCCATGATCGACAGCAGGATCTGGCTCTTGCCCGACCCGCTCTCGCCGACGATGCCCAGCACCTCGCCGCGGCGGACGGTGAAGTCGACCCCGGCCACGGCGACGGCGTCGCCCCGGCGCATCCGGAAGCGGATCGCCAGGTCTTCGACCGACAGCAGGGGATCAGCGCTCATTGGGGTCGAAGGCATCGCGCAGCCCATCGGCGACGAAGTTCATGCAGAACAGGGTCAGGGCCAGGGCCAGCCCGGGCAGGATCAGCATGTGCGGGTCGGTCTCGATCTTGGCCTGGCCCTCGCTGATCAGCACGCCCCAGCTGGTCTCCGGCGCCTGCACGCCGAGGCCGAGGAAGCTGAGCAGGGATTCGCTCAGGATCACGTCCGGGATCAGCAGGCTGGAATAGACGATCACCACGCCGACGCAGTTCGGCATGATGTGCTTCAGCACGATCTGGCGCTTGGTCATGCCGCCGGCCCGCGCCGCCTCGATGAACTCGCGGTGGCGCAGGGCGATGGCCTGGGCGCGGACGATGCGCGACGGCGTCAGCCACAGCGACAGCACCACGGCGATGATCACGGCGGTGCTGCCGCGCCCCAGCGCCATGCTGATCAGGATGACCTGGAAGATGTAGGGGATGCCGTACAGCACGTCGACGAAGCGCATCATCACCTGGTCGACCACGCCGCCGAGGAACCCCGCGACCGACCCCCAGGTGACACCGATGGCGACCGCGATCAGCGTGGCCACCAGGCCGATGATCAGCGACACCTGGCCGCCGGCCATGATCCGCAGCAGCAGGTCGCGGCCCAGGTCGTCGGTGCCGAAGGGATGCGCCGAGAACAGGTCCATCGGCGCGTTCATCGCCTCGAAATTCGCGTCGTCCGGCTCATAGCCGTACAGCAGCGGCCCGCCGAAGCAGACGATCACGATCAGGATCAGCATGACCAGGCTGGCGACCGCGGTCCGGTTGGCGCGGAACCGGCGCAGCGCCTCGCGGAACGGGCTGACGCCCTCGGCGCCTGCTTCCTCCGGCGCGGCGAGATCGGTGGCGGCGGCGTCGGTCATGTGCGCGACCTCGGGTCCAGCAACACCTGCAGCACGTCGGTCACCATGTTGAACAGGATGATGCAGGCGCCGTAGACCAGTGTGACCCCCATCACCATGGTGTAGTCGCGGCTGATCGCGCTCTCGACGAAGTAGCGGCCGATGCCGGGCACGGCGAAGATGGTCTCGATCACCATCGACCCGGTGATCAGCCCGGCGGTGGCGGGGCCGAGATAGGCGATCACCGGGATCATGGCGCCGCGGATGGCGTGGTGGGTCAGCACCCGCCACTCGCCCACGCCCTTGGCCCGGGCGGTGCGGATGTAGTTGCTGCGCAGCGTCTCGATCATCGCGCCGCGGGTCAGCCGGGCGACATAGGCGATGTTCGGCAGCGCCATGGCCACCACCGGCAGCACCATCGACCGCCAGTCGCCGTCCCAGCCCGCCACCGGCACCAGGCTCAGCATCAGGGCGAAGACGATCTGCAGGATCGGCGCCATGACGAAGGTCGGCACCACGATGCCGCCCATGGCGACGGCGCTGACCAGATTGTCCAGCGGGCCGTTCCGCCGCAGCGCCGCGACCACGCCCAGGGTCACGCCGGCGACGGCATAGAGCAGCGTGGCCCACAGCCCGATCTGCAGCGAGATCGGCAGGCCGTGGCCGATCAGTTGCGTCACCGTGTATTCGCGGTAGTACATCGACTGGCCGAAATCGAGCCGCACGACATCGCCCAGGAAGCGCAGATATTGCTGCCACAGCGGCTCGTTCAGGTGGAACTGGGCCTCCATCCGGGCGATCAGGGCCGGCGGCAGCTTCTTGTCGTCGTCGAAAGGACCTCCCGGCGCGAAGCGGATGACGAAGAAGGTGATCGTCGCCAGCGCGAACAGCGTCGGCACGCTGCCCAGCATGCGGCGAAGGACGGACAAGACCATCGACCCTGGTGGCTCCCTGACTCTGCTCCGGCGGAGGGGGTTGTCGATCGAAGGACGCTGGCCTTACTTCTCGATGCTCAGATACTTCGACATCGGATGGCCGATCGGGTTGGCGCCCCAGCCCTTGACATAGGTCTGGACCAGCAGGTTGTCGCTCGACACCGTGATCGGGATGAAGACGTACTGGTCCAGCATGCGCTGCTCGGCCTGGCCCAGGATCTCGTAGAACTTGGCCTTGTCCGCGGCGGCGGCGTTGGCCTGGTCCATCAGCTTCTCGTACTCGTCGTCCTTCCAGTGGTAGCTGGGCGTGCCGGTGTAGCGCAGCGAGTCCAGCCAGGTCTTGGCCTGCGGATAGTCGCCGCCATAGCTGTCCATACAGACCTGCCAGGTGCCGGTGTGCAGCTTCTCCAGCCAGGTCTTGACCTCGGTCAGGTCCAGCTTGGTGCGGACGCCCAGATTCTGCTTCCACATCGCGACGATGCCCTCGACCCGCCGCTTGCTGGCGGCGCTGGACGGTCCGATGATCTCCAGCTCCAGCGGCTTGTCCGGGCCGTAGCCGGCCTCGGCCAGCAGCGATTTCGCCTCGGCCAGGCGCTGCTCCTTGCTCAGCCCCGCCTCCTGCACCTTGCCGGGCTTGTAGCTGGAGTCCTGGTTGATCGAGAAGGTATACATCGGCACGTTGCCGGCCTTCTCGATCCGCTCCTGCAGGAAGTCGCGGTCGATGGCATAGGCCAGCGCCTTGCGCACGCGGATGTCGGACAGCGGGCCGGCATCGGGCTGGAAGCTGAGATACTTCATGCCCAGCGTCGGGTTCTGGTGCAGCTCCTGCGGCCGCTCGGCCTTCAGCTTCTCCAGCTGCTCGACCGGCACGGTCATGGTCGAGTCCAGCTCGCCCGCCAGATAGCGCTTCAGCTCGGTCGAGGCGTCCTCGGTGACGTGGTAGACCACCGTGTCGATCTTGACGTTGGCCGCGTCCCAATAGTTCGGGTTCTTGACCAGCACCACCTTCGACTGCGGCACGTATTCCTTCAACATGTAGGCGCCGTTGCCGACGAACAGCTCCGGCCTTGTGTAGTCCAGCTTGTTGCCGGCGGCCTTCAGGCTCGGCTCATGCACTGGCGCCGTGGTGTGGAAGTCGAGGATGTAGGGCGCGTCCGGCATCGGGTAGTCGAGCGTCAGCACCACCGTGCGGTCGTCCGGCGCCGCGGCGCCCAGCTGGCTCGCATCCTTCAGCTTGCCCTCGTTGAACGCCTTGCCGTTCTTGATCGGCAGCACCTGGGTCAGATAGTAGGCGTGGTTCGACGCCATCTCCGGATCCAGCGCGCGGACGATGCCGCGCACGAAATCCGCCGCCACCATCGGGTCGCCGTTCGACCATTTCAGCCCGGGCCGCAGATGGAAGGTCCAGGTCAGGCCGTCGGCGCTGGTCTCCCATTTCTCCGCAGCGCCGGGCTGCGGATTGCCCTGCGGGTCCAGCACCAGCAGCGCCTCGAACAGGTCGGCGACGATGTAGTTCTCGCGCGCGCCGGTGTTCAGCTGCGGGTCCAAGGTCGAGGGCGCGCTGCCGAAGCCGCGGTTCAGCACCGTCTCCGCCGCCGCCGGGCCGGCCAGCGCCCCGGCGGAGACCGCCAGGCACAAGGCCAGGGCCATGGCCGATTTGTTCAGAAAGCTCATGCGATCCCCCAGATCTGTGATCCCCCCGCCGAGGCGGCGCCGCGGTCCCGGTCCGGCCGGGCTTCTCGTCTGCCTCAGGCGTCTCGCGGGAACGTTCCGCCCCGCCGGTCGCGATTTGGGCAGGCGGCCGTCGTTCCTGACAAGGCACGAAAGCGACGGAGGCCTGAACTTCAGGTTATCGGGCGCAGCCGCGGCATGTCGGGCCTGGGACGACGCCGACCTGTCCGCTAGGGTTTCGCCGGACGATTCGCGAGGAGCCGGAA
>NZ_JASATH010000273.1:0-7808 GCF_038440215.1 Inquilinus sp. OTU3971
TTAAGTCTGCAACGCCCGGATCTCGTGCACCGCCGCGATCCGGGTTCCGTCCCAGTGATAGGACAGGTGCCGCTCCTGGATCACCGGGGTCAGCACGCTGCGCGGCCGGAACACCGCGGCGCAATGACCGCCGGCGTGGCGGACGCTGTCATAGGCGATGCCGAAGGAACCGTCGCCATGCAGCCGCCGCCCCAGCGCCTGGCCGGCAGAATAGTCGACCGGATCGTAGACGCCGGGCAGTTCTGCGCCCAGGCCGCGGATGTCGTGCAGCTCGCCCGACAGGCTGTTGATCAGGACCCGCATGTCGATCGTGGTGGCCGGCGTCGCCGTCGCGGCGAAGAAGCGGGCGCGGTGATAGCTGGTCTCCGCCACCGCCGTGTCCAGCGCCGCGGCGCCGTAATAGGCGCCGTAGGTACCGTCGGTGAAGCGGCTGCCATCCGGGTGCAGATGGGTGAAGGGCGCCATGATGAAGCTGGTGCCCGGGCCGCTCATCCGCTCCTCCAGCGGCACCAGCGCGATCTGCCCGACCTGGTCGCGCAGCCGGTCGTTGGTGCGGGATTCGAGCTCGATCAGCAGCTCCCAATCCTCGGGCGGCGCCACCCGCTCGAACAGGTCGATCGGCGGGTACCGGCTCGGGATGATGCGCCAGCATTCGGGCCAGTCGACCCGGCGGACCGGAAGGGTCAGCCCCAACCGCCGCGCTCCGCATCCAGGTAGCGGCGGACCACGAACAGGTCGGCGACGTTGCCCGACAGCATCCGGTCGAGCGCCGAACGGCCGCCGAAGGGCGAGGCCGTGTTCGGCCGCCGCACCCAGCCATCGGCCAGCTTGGCGTCCTTGAACAGGATCTGCAGCGCCCGGTAGATGCCGAGGATGTAGGAGATCCGCTCCAGCGTGTCGGCCGAGGGATGGCCGGTGGCGCCGGCCTTCCAGCGATAGAAGGTGGCCTTGGACGGACGGCCCAGCAGCACGCGCTTCTCTTCGTCCTTCAGCCCCCAGGCCTCGACGATGTTGAAGAAGGCGCTCAAGCCCGCCTGGGCCACCCGCCCTTCGGCACCACGCGGCGTCACCGCCGCCTCTTGCGCCATCATCGAACCGCTCCTCTCTCCGAGCTCATTTGAGACTTTTTATCTCGTTTGAGACAAATATAGCGAGAGACCCGGCTGATGACAAGTCCCGCCCCATCAACACGGCAGCCCCTCCCCGCGTTGCATCCTGGTTGACGCCGTCTGCAGGCCATGGCTCTACTGACGCCATGAGTGCGATCCGTTCGATGATTACCGCGACCACCAAAACGACCACCGCCACAGGCGGGTCGTGCGGAGGTCGTGCGCGCTGATCGGACAGCGCCTCGCCGACCACCAAAGGGCCCCGCCGGCAGCGGACGGGGCCCTTGGTCTTTCTGGGCTCTCCCTGCGCCGGTCCAACGCAACGGAGACTTCCCATGGACGACATCGATCACCGCAGCCTCGGCAACCGCCTCGACCTGTTCCACCAGCAGGAGGACGGCCCCGGCATGGTCTTCTGGCACCCGCGCGGCTGGGCGCTCTACCGCGTGGTCGAAGACCATGTCCGAAGGCGCATGGCCCGGGCCGGCTATCGCGAGGTACGGACGCCGCAGCTGCTGGCCCGCGGGCTGTGGAACCGCAGCGGCCACTGGCAGAAATTCGGCGCCCAGATGTTCGCCGTGGCCGATGAGGGCCGGATCATGGCGCTGAAGCCGATGAGCTGCCCCGGGCACATCCAGATCTTCAACAAGCGCGTGCGCTCATACCGCGAGCTGCCGATCCGCTATTTCGAGTTCGGCGCCGTGCACCGCAACGAGCCGTCCGGCGCGCTGCAGGGGCTGATGCGGGCCCGCGGCTTCGTGCAGGACGACGCCCATGTGTTCTGCCTGGAGCATCAGATCGAGGCCGAGGTCGCTCGGTTCTGCGGCCTGCTGCGCCGGATCTACGCCGATTTCGGCTTCGAGGGCTTCGACGTCGCCTTCGCCACACGGCCGGCGCAGCGGGCGGGGTCGGACGAGGTCTGGGACCGGGCCGAGGCGGCGCTGGCGGACGCGGCGCGGCAGGCCGGGCTCGATTTCGAGACCCTGCCCGGCGAGGGCGCCTTCTACGGCCCGAAGCTGGAATTCCACCTGCACGACAGAAGCGGCCGGCGCTGGCAGTGCGGCGTCATCCAGCTCGACCTAGTGATGCCGGAACGGCTCGGCGCCGCCTATGTCGACGAGCACTGCAACCACCAGCTGCCGGTGATGCTGCATCATGCCGTGCTGGGCAGCCTCGAGCGCTTCATCGGCATCCTGCTCGAGCACCATGAGGGGCGGCTGCCGCTGTGGCTGGCACCGGAGCAGCTGGTCGTTGCCTCGATCGGCGCGGACGACGTCGTCCCGGCCTGCCGGGTGGCCGAGGCCTTCGAGGCGGCCGGGCTACGCGTCGCCCTCGACGCCCGGCCGGAGCGGCTGTCGCGCAAGATCGTTGACGCCCATGCCGACGGGGTGCCGGTGCTGGCCGCGATCGGCACACGCGAGGCGCGGGACGGCACCGTGGCACTGCGCTTCCGCGACGGCCGCCAGGAGTCCCTGCCCCTGGCCGCCGCGATCGCCCGGCTGGAGGCCGAGGCGCAGTCGCCAACCCCTGCCCTCGCCGCCTGATCTGCGGGGGCGCGGAATATGCTTTGCCGCGCCCCGCTTCGGCGCCAGGATTCCGGAACGACCCCAAGCACCGGAGACGGTCGATGGCCAGCCCCTCCCTGGCGGCGCAGGACAGCCGTCTGCACCGCATTCTCCGCCATCTCGGCCATGAGGTCCGGCACGTCCTGCCGCCGACACTGTTCTTCCTGGTCGGCTTCAACCTGATCGTGTTCACGCAGAACCTGGTGCTGTCCGAATACCTCGCCCGGTCGATCAACTTCCTGGTCGCGACCACGGCGGCGCTGGTGGTGGGCAAGGCGGTGCTGGTCGCCGACATGATGCCGTTCCTGCGCCGCTTCGACAACGCACCGCTGATCCTGCCGATCCTGTTCAAGACCTTCGTCTACTGGGCCTTCGTCTTCATCGCCCGCCTGCTCGAAGCCTTCATCCACCATGTCGTCGACAGCGGCCAGGTCGGCGGCTTCGGCGCCGCCCTGGCGGAGCAATTCTCCTGGCACCGCTTCCTGTTCATCCAGATCTGGATCCTGGTGCTGTTCCTGATCTACACCACCGCCGCCGAGCTGAACGCCCTGTTCGGCGACGGCGAGCTGGCCCGGATCCTGTTCCGGCACCGCTCATCCGATCTCAAGCAGACCCGGCGGCAGCGCATCCGAGCCCTGGTGCGGCTGAGCCATTTGACCGAGACCCAGCCGACTTCCGCCCTGCGCGATCCCGCCACCCCGGCGCATCGCGAGCTCGTCGGGCTGATCGAGCAGCTGGCGCAGGACGCCGGGCGGCGCGGCAGGGCCGCCAGCGGATAGCAGTGGCCCCGCGACCCTTCATCGCGGGCATGCAGCCGCGCCGTGCACGCTATCCTGCCGGCGGCCCCACCCGAAGCGGCACACATGGCACGACGGCTTTCCCAGGCGCTGGCCTTCCCGATCACGATCCTCGCGATCCTGCTGTCGGCCGCCCCCGGCCGGGCGGCAGCCGGTATGGATGTCGAGGCCACGCTGCCGGTCGACGGCGTGTCCCGCAGCTACATTCTGCACCTGCCGCCGGCCGCGGCAGGCGGCAACCCGCTGCCGCTGGTGGTGGTGCTGCACGGAGGCGGCGCCAACGCCGACAGTGCGATCGCCCTGACCGGCTTCAGCGCCGAGGCCGACGCGGAGGGCTTCATCGTCGCCTATCCGAACGGCACCGGCCGCCTGAGACCGACCACCGAGACCGCCGGCCAGTTCAGCTGGAACGCCGGCGACTGCTGCGGCGCGGCAATGCGGCGGGATGCCGATGATGTCGGCTTCCTGCGCACCCTGGTGTCGACGATCGAGCAGGAGCGCGCGGTCGACCGCCACCGCATCTACGCCGCCGGCTTCTCCGCCGGGGGCATGATGGCCTATCGCCTGGCCTGCGACGCGGGTGACATCTTCGCCGGAATCGCCGTGGTCTCCGGCGCCATCCTGCTGCCGTCCTGCACCCCGAGCCGCCCCGTCTCGGTGATCCACATCCACGGCACCGGCGACGAGGCGGTCCCGTTCAAGGGCACCGCCGAGCGCGAGAGCTACGCCCGGGCCAAGTTCCCGCCGGTGCGGGAGTCGGTCGCCTTCTGGGCCGCCTTCGACGGCTGCCGGACACAACCGGTGGCGCGGGCGACGGTGCTGGGCATCAAGGCGGAGGACTATCCCGATTGCAAGGCCGGGACCGCGGTGCGGTTCGACGTGGTCGAGGGCGGCATCCATGCCTGGCCGGACGGCACCGACACCCCCGGCTTCGTGGCCACGCCCCATATCTGGCACTTCTTCGCCGACCACCCCCGGCTGTAGCGGGGTCAGACCGGCAGGCCGATCTCCCGGCGCAGCCCGGCGGCCGTCTCCCCGCCGGCGGGGAGAGGCGCATTCTCCAGCCGGGCCGCCGCACGTATCGACAGCGCATTGGTCAGCAGCAGAGCCTCCGCCCGCTGCAGATCGGCGACCGAAAGCGGCCGTTTCGTTGCCCCAAGCCGCGCCTGCACCTCGGCGCGCATGATGCCGGGTAAGGCGCCCTCCGCCACCGGCGGCGTGACCCAGGCGCCGTCGATCCGCGCGAAGAGGTTGGCGATGGTGGTCTCAGCCACCCGGTCCGCGGTGTTCAGCATCACCGCATCGTCGGCGCCGCGATCCGCCGCCTCGCGCCGCGCCAGAACGGCGTCGAGATAATTGAGGGACTTCACCCGGCTGAGCGGCGAGGCCTGGTTGCGGCGGGTGCCGCGGGCGACGACCAGAGCCACCGGCCCCTGCGGCGGCAGCCCGGCATGGCCGGCGATCAGCACGGTCGGAGATGGCGCAGCCGGAGGCAGAACCCCGCGAGGACCGACGCCGCGGCTGACGGTTAGGCGCAGCACGCCAGCCTCGATCCCCT
Source organism: Inquilinus sp. OTU3971 (assembly GCF_038440215.1). Taxonomy (NCBI): domain Bacteria; kingdom Pseudomonadati; phylum Pseudomonadota; class Alphaproteobacteria; order Rhodospirillales; family Rhodospirillaceae; genus Inquilinus; species Inquilinus sp. OTU3971. The sequence continues at coordinate 5,030 of NZ_JASATH010000273.1, forward strand.
CGGCCGCGATTACCGCGGCGCAGGCTTCGGCCAGGGCGGCATCGTCGAAGCGCGCCGGGATGCCCAGCACGGCGCTGCCCTCGGCCAGCCGCGCCAGATGCCGGTCCAGCCAGACCGCGGCGCCGTCCCGCACCCGGATGGTCTCGAACAACCCGTCGCCGAGGGTGAAGCCGCGATCGGCCGTGTCGATCCGCGCCCCTCCGGCCGCCAGCAGTTGGCCGTTCAGCCAGGGCATCAGCCCGCTCCCGTCAGGGCCTGCAGCAGCGGCCGGACCTTCACCATGGCCTCGTCATATTCGGCGTCCGGATCGGAATCATAGACGATGCCGCCGCCGGCCTGAGCTGCGACCTGCCCTCCAGCGCCACATAGCGTGCGGATGACGATGCTGGAATCCATCGACCCGTCGAAGCCGAGATGGACGACCGAGCCGCAATAGGCCCCGCGCCGCGCCGGCTCGAGGTCCCGGATGATCTCCATCGCCCGGATCTTCGGCGCGCCGGTGATCGAGCCGCCGGGGAAGCAGGCGCGCAGCAGGTCGACCGCGCTGCGGCCCTGCGCCAGCCGCCCCTCGACCACAGACACCAGGTGATGCACCCGGGGGAAGGTTTCGAGCCCGCACAGCACCGGCACCCGCACGCTGCCGACGGCGCAGACCTTCGACAGGTCGTTGCGCAGCAGGTCGACGATCATCAGGTTCTCGGCCCGGTCCTTGGCGCTGGCCTGCAGCTCCGCCGCCATTGCCGCGTCGGTCGCCGGATCGACGCCGCGCGGCCGGGTGCCCTTGATCGGCCGGGTCTCGACCCGCCCGGCCGGGTCGACCGCCAGGAACCGCTCCGGCGAGGCGCTGGCGATCCAGCGCCCCTGTCCCAGGTCGAGGAAGGCGGCGAAGGGCGCCGGCGACAGGGCGCGCAGGCGGCGGTGCAGCGTGAACGGGTCGAGCCCGTCCGGGAGATCGGCCAGGAAGCGCTGGGTCAGGTTGGCCTGGTAGATGTCGCCGGCGGTGATCCAGTCGCGGATCCGGCGGACGCCGTCGCGATAGCCGTCTGCCGGCATCTCCGACTGCCAGACGCCGCGGAGCGTGCCGTCCGGCGGCAGCAGCGGCGGGGCGCCGGCGATCGCTGCCGCGAGGTCGTCGGCCTGCGCCTGCGCCCAGTGACGGCGGGCCACGGGATTCTCCTCGGGCCAGCCGGTCGACAGCACCCAGGCGCGTCGCTCGACCGCGTCGAACACGGCGACGCAGTCATAGAGGCCGAAGGCGATGTCCGGCAGGTCGAGCCCGACCGCCTGGGGCGCCGGCATGCGGTCGGCGAAGCGCCCGGCCTCGTAGCCCAGGACACCGATCGCGCCGGGCCCGAGCGGCGGCAGGTCCGGATCGGGCTCGACGCAATAGCGGGCCAGCAGCGTGGCGATGGCGCCGAATGGATCGGCCGGCGCCTCTGCGGCCCCGACCTCGACCCAGCGGAACGGATCGGCCGCGATCAGCGACCAGCGGCCCCGCGGCCCGTCGACCAGCGCCGAATCGAGCAGCAGCGGACGGGGCCGATGGCGGATCGCGGCGAAGGCTTCGACCGGGTCGCGCCAGGGGATCGGCCGGCACAGGACCTCCGGCGCCGCGGTGACGGGCAAAGGGAACGGAGTGGCCAAGCGGTGGTTCACGTAACGATCGGGCTCCGGCGGACAGGTCAGCCCGAAGCTAGCACGCGGCGGGTCGGCACACACCGCCGCGCCTTCGGGAGGCATTCATGGAACTGGTTTCCCGCCTGGCCTTCTTTCTCGTCAGCGTCATCCTCATGCTTCTGGCGGCCGGGCTGACCGCGTATGCGATCTATTCGGTGGTGATGACCTTCCAGACGCCGCACGCCGCGACCGACACGGCGATGCTGGACGTCATCGGTTACCTGATCATCGCCACCGCCGTCTTCGACGTCGCCAAGTACCTGCTGGAGGAGGAGGTCGCGCGGGGCCAGGAGCGGCGCCGCGCCTCCGAGGTCCGCAAGAGTCTGACCAAGTTCATCTCGACCATGATCATCGCCGTCTTCCTCGAAGCCCTGGTGGTGATCTTCAAGGTGGCGCGCGACGATGTGAACCTGCTGCTGTACCCGACCGCGCTGATCGTGGCCGGGACCGGCATGATGCTGGGTCTCGGCCTGTTCCAACGGCTCAGCGCCTCGGTCGAACGGGATATCGAACGAGGGGCGGTCGACGACACCGATGACGAGGAGGGCGAGGCGCCGCGCGTGCGGCGGCGCAAACCGTCCCCGTCCTGAGTCCGGCCGTCAGATCCCGGCGCCGGCCATGGTGTCCGGCCCCGGCCGGGCGCTGCCGTCCGGGCGCAGCCGCAGCAGCCATTCGCGGCCGACCTTGACCATCGGCTTGCCGTCGTATTCGACGATGTCGGCGGTGGCGTAGGTTTCGCTCCAGCGCTCCGGCAGGAAGCTGCCGGTGCCGACCACGTCGATCGGCGCCTTGGCCAGCGCCATCACCCGGCACTTCGCCGGGCTGAAGCCGCTGGAGGCGACGATCTTCACCTTGCCGAAGCCGGCCTCGTCCAGCTTGTCGCGCAGATGATGGATCGCCGCGGCCGAGACGCCGGTGCCGATCAGGTGGCGCAACTCCTCCTCGCTGCGGTAGCCGCGCACCGCCTCGGGCACGTGGCGCTCCAGCACCGCGTAGGATTCGCCGGGTCCCAGCCCTTCCATGTAGCGGCCGCCGCCGGTGTCGATGCGGACCGACAGCCGGCCGGGCGCCCCCCGGTGCGGGGGGCGGGGGGGGCCCGCGG
>NZ_JASATH010000274.1:0-7694 GCF_038440215.1 Inquilinus sp. OTU3971
TGCGGGGGGGGCGGCGGGGGGGTCCGCCCCCCCCCCGCCCCCCGTCCCGATCTCAACGGAACACCACCGTCTTGGCGCCGTTCAGCAGCACGCGGTGCTCGGAGTGGTATTTGAGCGCACGGGCCAGCACCACGCTCTCGACGTCGCGGCCGATGCCGACCCATTCGTCGGCCGACGCGGTGTGGTCGACCCGGAGCACGTCCTGGTCGATGATCGGGCCCTCGTCCAGGTCGTCGGTGACGTAGTGCGAGGTGGCGCCGATCAGCTTGACGCCGCGGGCATGGGCCTGGTGATACGGCTTGGCGCCCTTGAAGCTGGGCAGGAAGGAGTGGTGGATGTTGATCACCCGCCCCTCCATCTTCCGGCACAGGTCGGAGGACAGCACCTGCATGTAGCGGGCCAGGACGATGAGGTCGATCTTCTCCTCGTCCACCATCTCCAGCAGCCGCCGCTCCTGCTGCGCCTTGTTGTCCCGGGTCACCGGCAGGTAGTGGAACGGGATGCCCGCGGCGGCGACCCGCTGGTAGCTGTCGCGGTGGTTCGACACCACGGCCGGGATCTCGATCGGCAGCGACCCGATCTGTACCCGGTACAGGATGTCGTTCAGGCAATGGTCGAACTTCGACACCATGACCAGGGCGCGGATCTTGCGGTCGGCGTCGTGCAGCTCCCAATCCATGCCGTAATCGGCGCCGATCGGCGCGAAGCCCTCGCGCAGGGCATCGATGTCGGCGGTGCCCTCCACCGCCTCGACCACCACACGCATGAAGAAGCGGCCGGTGTCGCGGTCGAAGAACTGCGCGCTTTCGAGGATGTTGAGGCCGGAGCGGAACACGAAATCCGAGATCCGGGCGACGATGCCGGGGACATCGGTGCAGGAGAGCTTGAGGATCAGCCGTTTCGCCATGGGGTGCCGCGTCGTCTCGCTGAAGGGCCGGCGGGCCGGCCGTGAAGCAATATTCGACACCTAGCACGACAGCGGCCGTCGCCTGCGGCTTGATTGCGACGGCCGGATGCCTGGGGCCGACGCGGCCCCGACCTGGCCAGACGATTTCCCGGCTAGGCGGTTTCCCGGTACGGCACCAGGTCGGGCGTGGTCCCGTCCTTGAAGTCGACATGGACGTGGTTGCCGTCCGGGTCGTGGAAATTGACCTGGATCAGACCGCTGCGCGGCGGGCTGCCGAGCTTGGTCTCGATGCCGAGCCCCTTCAGATGGGCCAGGAAGTCGTCGAGATTGCCGTTGCTCTGGAAGGCGAAATGCGACAGCTGCACCTGCTCCGGATGCAGCGGCTGCTTCACCTCGACCAGATGCACCACCGCCTGGTCGCCGAGATAGAGCCAGGCGCCGGGGAACGGAAAGTCCGGCCGCGGCCCGGCTTCCAGGCCCAGGGCGTCGCGGTAGAAGCGGATCAGTCGCTTCTGGTCGGCGGTCCAGATGTTGACGTGGTCCAGGCGTGTCAGGCTGGTCATGGGCGCTCTCCCGGCTGGGTTCCCTTGAATGGATTGCCGCCAGCATAGCCCCTGATTGTCGGACGAAAGAAGCCGGAACCGCGTCGCTTGATCCCACGACCCCTTGCGCCGAGGGGGGCCGCGGCGCGACAACCGAAGGCAAGAACCGGCGCATCGGACGCCGGCACCGTCAGGGAAGGATGCGCCATGAAGGCCTATGTCATCGGGACCTGCGACACCAAGGGCCGCGAGCTGGCCTATGTCCAGGCGCTGATCGAAGCCCGCGGCGTCGAGGCCGTTCTGGTCGATGTCGGCACCCGGCCCGGCGAGATCGGCGCCGACGTCCCGCGCCCCGACGTGTCGGCGCGGGAGGTCGCGCGTCACCATCCGGACGGGCCCGAGGCCGTGTTCAGCGACGATCGCGGCCGGGCGGTGGCGGCGATGGCCCAGGCCTTGCGCGGCTTCCTGGCCAGCCGGACGGATGTCGGCGGCGTCATCGGCCTGGGCGGGTCCGGCGGCACGGCGCTGATCACCCCGGCGATGCGCGACCTGCCGGTCGGGGTGCCCAAGGTGATGGTCTCGACCGTCGCCTCCGGCAATGTCGCGCCCTATGTCGGGCCGGCCGACATCATGATGCTGTACTCGGTCACCGACGTGTCCGGGATCAACCGCATCTCCCGCGCCGTGCTGGGCAACGCCGCCCATGCCCTGGCCGGAATGGTGGCCCATCCGGCGCCGCGGAGCGAGGCCGACAAGCCGGCCCTGGGCCTGACCATGTTCGGCGTCACCACCCCCTGCGTCGAGCAGGTCAGCCGGGCGCTGGAGGGCGAGTATGACTGCCTGGTCTTCCACGCCACCGGCACCGGCGGCCGGTCGATGGAGAAGCTGGTCGAGTCCGGATTGATCGGCGGCGTCCTCGACATCACCACGACCGAGGTCTGCGACCTGCTGTTCGGCGGCGTGTTCCCGGCCGGCGAGGACCGGTTCGACAGCATCATCCGCACCCGCGTTCCCTATGTCGTCTCCTGCGGCGCGCTCGACATGGTGAATTTCGGCGCGATGGAGACCGTTCCGGAGCGCTATCTGAAGCGGAATCTCTATGTCCACAACCCGCAGGTCACGCTGATGCGGACGACGGTGGAGGAGAATATCGAGATGGGCCGCTGGATCGGCGCCAAGCTGAACCGGATGGACGGGCCCGTGCGCGTCCTGATCCCGGAGGGCGGCGTGTCGCTGATCGACGCGCCGGGCAAGCCGTTCCACGACCCCGCCGCCGACGAGGCCCTGTTCCAGGCGCTGGAGGCGACGGTGCGGCAGACCCCGAACCGCCGCCTGATCCGCCTGCCCTACGCGATCAACGACCCGGAGTTCGCGGCCGCTTTGGTGCGCGAGTTCCGGGATATCGCCCATCACTGAGGACGCCGCCATGACCCGTTTCGCCCGCGCCGACCTCCTGGCCAGGTTCCGCGGCATGGTCGAGCGCCGCGAGCCGATCGTCGGCGGCGGCGCCGGCACCGGCCTGTCCGCCAAATGCGAGGAGGCCGGCGGCATCGACCTGATCGTGATCTACAATTCCGGCCGCTACCGCATGGCCGGACGCGGCTCCCTCGCCGGGCTGCTGGCCTATGGCAACGCCAATGAGATCGTGGTCGAGATGGCGCGCGAGGTGCTGCCGGTGGTGAAGCGGACTCCGGTCATCGCCGGGGTCAACGGCACCGACCCGTTCCTGCTCACCGACCATTTCCTGGCCCAGCTCAAGGCCATGGGCTTCGCCGGGGTGCAGAACTTCCCCACCGTCGGCCTGATCGACGGGACCTTCCGCCAGAACCTGGAGGAGACGGGAATGGGCTACGGGCTGGAGGTCGAGATGATCGCCCGCGCCCATGCGCTCGACCTGCTGACCACGCCCTATGTGTTCTCCGCCGAAGAGGCGGTGGCGATGGCGCAGGCCGGGGCCGACATCATCGTGCCGCATATGGGCCTGACCACCGGCGGGTCGATCGGCGCCGAGACCGCCAAGACCCTCGACGACTGCGTCGCCCTGGTCGACGAGTGGGCGGCGGCGGCGCTGGCGGTGCGGCCGGACCTCATCGTGCTGTGCCATGGCGGCCCGATCGCGATGCCGGAGGACGCGGCCTACGTCCTGCAACGCTGCCGCCACTGCCACGGCTTCTACGGCGCCAGCTCGATGGAACGGCTGCCGACCGAACAGGCCCTCACCGCCCAGACCCGCGCCTTCAAGCAGGTCTCGTTCTGACGCCCCAACCAGGAGAAGCGAGCATGATCCGAGTGACCACCAGCAGCGTGATCAACGCCCCGATCGACACCCTGTGGCAGGCGATCCGGGACTTCAATGCCCTGCCCGACTGGCATCCCACCATCGCCAGCAGCAAGGTCGAGGACGGCGGCAGCCCCGACCGTATCGGCTGCATCCGCAGCATGGAGCTGGCCGGAGGCGGCGGCACCATCCGCGAGAAGCTGCTGACCCTCTCGGATTCCGAGCACAGCGTCACCTATTCGATCCTCGCTTCGCCGATGCCGGTCGAGAACTACGTCGCCACGCTGCGCCTGCTGCCGGTCACCGACGGCAACCGCAGCTTCGCCGAATGGACAGCCGAGTTCGACGTATCGGCCGAGAATGAGGCGGCGATGCGCAAGCTGATCGGCCGGGACGTGTTCCAGACCGGCTTCGATTCCCTGAAGAAGCGCTTCGGCGGCTGAGGCGCCGCGTCTTTACGCCGGGGCGCGCCCGGTGCAGGGTGCGCCCCGATCGGAACCAGGTGTCAAGGTCATGACCGAGATCGATGATGCCGCGCAGATCCGCGCGGTGAAGCGGGAGCTGCGGGACGCGATCGGCGACGTCGCCGGGGTCTGGCGTCGGCTGGAGGATGCGGTGCGGCGCGAGGCCGACGCCATCCGCGAGATCGACGCCCAGGGCCGGTCGCCGGTGCCGGTGGTCCGCTTCGCCGACATCGTCGACAACACTGTCCCCGCCGGGACGGTGGCGGAGATCCATCGCCGCGGCGCCGCCCTGATCCGCGGTACGGTCGACCGGGACCAGATCACCCGCTGGAACGACGCGGTAGCGGCCTACATCGACGACAACGGCTATGCCAGCCAGCAGGACGACGGCAACCTGCAGAAGTACTTCGGCGGATTGAGCGCCAAGACGCCGCAGATCTTCGCCATCTACTGGTCCCGGCCGCAGGTCGAGGCCCGGCAGCACCCGAACATGGCGGCGGCCCGGCGCTTCATGAACCGGCTCTGGCGCTTCTGCGACACCGGTGACGAGGCGACGGCCGGCCGGATGTTCTTCGACCCCGACCGCGAGGTCACCTATGCCGACCGGGTGCGCCGCCGGCAGCCGGGCGACACCACGCTCGGCCTGTCGCCGCATATGGATGGCGGGTCGATCGAGCGCTGGCTCGATCCCGGCTATCGCCGCGTCTACCGCAACGTCTTCAGCGGCGACTGGGACAAGCACGACCCGTTCGACGGCGAGTTCCGGGTCGAGGCGCGCGAGTTCCCGGCGCCCAACACCAGCACCTTCTTCCGCTCCTACCAGGGCTGGCTGGCGCTGACCGGCCAGGGCAAGACCGACGGCACGCTGCAGGTGGTCCCGATGATCCGGCATTCGGTGGCGTACCTGCTGCTGCGGCCCCTGCTGGACGACGTGCCGGAGGAGCTGATCTGCGGCGCCGCCCGCGGCAAGGCGCAGGCGATCCTGCCGCAATGGCACCAGCCGCTGATCGACGCCCAGGTCTCGATCCCCACGGCCGAGCCGGGCGACACGGTGTGGTGGCACCCCGACTGCATCCATGCGGTCGGCGACGAGCACCGCGGCGCCGACTACTCCAACGTGATGTTCATCGGTGCCGGCCCGCTCTGCGCCAAGAACGCGGAATACGGGGCCCGGCAGCGCGCCCGCTTCCTGGCCGGCGAGACCCCGCCCGACTTCTCGCCCGAGCATCGCGAGAAGGCCTATCGCGGCCGCGGCACCGAGGCCGACCTGACCGATCTCGGCCGCCGCCAGCTCGGGCTGGAGGCCTGGCCGACGGAGGGCGTGCCGCCTGCCCGCGCGGCGCTGATCCGGGAGTGCGCAGCGATCGGTTGATCGCCAGTTGCCCGTTTTCTTGTTTTCCGCCTGATCTTCATCAGCGTGTAGCATTCCAGTCCTAATCGGGGATTCGATCGACCGATCCGGGGGGATTGCTGATGAAGCGTTGCAGGACGATGGTGCTGCTGGCCGTGCTGGTTCCGGCCGCGGCGCAGGCCGAGGAGCCGTTCTCCTCCCTCTCGGTGTTCGGCGACAGCCTGAGCGACCGCGGCCGCATCCCCGGCCTGATCGCGGCGCAGAACCCGGCCTTCCCGCTGCGCTTCCCGGTGTCGCCACCCTATTTCGACGCCCGCTTCTCGAACGGCCCGACCTATGCCGAACGCCTGCCCGGCCTGCTGGGCCTCGACGCCGCGCCCGGCCGCAACTTCGCCGTTGGCGGCGCCGAGACCGACAGTGGCAACATCGCCAACCCGCTGCTGGCGCAGGGCGGCGTCACCCTGCCCGGCATCCGCGACCAGATCGACGGCTATGCCGGCTCCGGTGGCCGCTTCGGCGCCCACGACCTTGTCGTGCTGTATGGCGGCGCCAACGACTATTTCGCCTGGCTCGGCGGCACGCCTTCGCCGGGCGGGGTGCAGGCCGAGGTGGCGCGCACCGTCGGCAACATCGACGCCGATATCCGCCGGCTGGCTGCGGCCGGGGCGAAGACGATCCTGGTGCCGAACGTGCCGGATCTCGGCTCCACCCCGGCCTATCGCGGCACGCCGGGCCAGGGGCTGGCCAGTGCGCTGTCCGCGGGCCATGCCGAGGCGCTGAACCGGCAGATGGGCGCGCTGGGCCGTGAGCTCGGCGTGCAGATCGTGGTGGCCGATTTCGCCACCGGGATGAAGACCGTGCTGGCCGACCCGGCCCGCTTCGGCTTCGGCAATGTCACCCAGGCCTGCGTCGCCAGCGCCACCGCCCTGCCCTCCTACGTCACGCCCGGATCGGTCTGCCGCGATCCGGACGGGCGGCTGTTCTGGGACAGCGTCCACCCGACCGCGCTGGGGCACCAGCTGCTGGCGGAGTACGCCGCCGACACGCTGACCGCCCCCACCACCATCGGCGCCCAGGCCGGCCTGGCCCTGCTGGCCAGCGACAATTTCCTGCGCCGGGTCGGCGACGCGATCGGTGGTGGCGAGGAGGCCGGCGGCCCGATGCTGGCCGGCCCGCCGGCCCTGTCCGACCGCCCGGTCGACGGCTTCCTGACCCTGCAGCGCGCCTTCGGCAGCCAGGGCTTCGACCGCGGCGCCACCGGCTTCGACTACGGCGTCACCTCGATCACCGGCGGCGTCACCGCGCGGCCGGCCGACCGGGTGACGCTCGGCCTCGTCGCCGCCTACGACACCGGCGATGCCGATCTCGACCGGGGCTGGGGCACGGTCGACTACAGCTCGGTCCGCATCGGCGCCGTCGCCGGCTATGACGACGGCGCGCTGTTCGGCGGCGCCGGCGTCGCCTGGGGCTTCGACAGCTACGAGCTGGAGCGCCGGACCTATGTGCCGCAGCTGCGCGCCTCGGCCGACCCGGACGGCAACAGCCTCAGCGTCTTCGGCCGGGCCGGCTACCGCTTCGGCGTCGATGTCTTCACCTTCGGCCCGGTTCTGGGCCTGCGCTATTCCCGGGTGGAGATCGACCGCTACTCCGAATCCGGCGCACCCGGCCTGGACATGACGGTGGAGGGGCAGACAGCCGAGGCGCTGATCGGCAGCGCCGGGATCGCCGCCGCCGCCCGGTTCGAGGCCGGCAGCACCGCGATCACGCCGCATCTGGAGCTGACGGTCGAAGGCGACCTGCTGGGCGGCGACCGCTCGATCGAGACCGCGCTGGTCACCGTGCCGGATGTCGGGCGCGTCCAGGAGGTCGAGTCCTCCGGCGGCGCCTATGGCCGGCTGGCCGGCGGCGTCTCGGTCCGGCTGATCCCGGCGGTGACGGCGCAGCTCGGCGGCGAGACCACGCTGGGCCGCGATGGCGGCGACGACTACGCCGTGACCGGACGCCTCGCTGTGCGCTTCTGAAAAACGGGCTACCATCGCCGCCGGAAGGGGCCAACCCTCGAGGGGACAGGCCGAATGTCGGATTGGGACAATGATCCGGAGGAGCGGGGGCCCCCCCCCGCCCCCGGCGGGGGGGCGCCGGCGCCGCCCGG
>NZ_JASATH010000275.1:0-7544 GCF_038440215.1 Inquilinus sp. OTU3971
GGCCCCCCCCCCCCGCCCCTTGGTCACGACGCCCTTGGCTGCCCGCTCGGCGCGGATGCGGTCGAGCAGGAAAGAGGCCGGCTCGTACGCCGGGTCCTGCAGCACCAGCTCTCCCCGGAACGCCTTGGCCAGCACCGCCTGGTCGAGCCGATCGAGCGGCTTGTGCGCGCTCTCCGCCTCGCCCGCGAGCCGGTCGATCGGGCGAATGGCATGGAACGCGTTGGCGGTCTGGCTCGGCAGAGTGCGATCCTGCTGCAGCCGGCGCAGGAAGGATTCAAAATCCTCGCGCGGACCGGGTAGGCCGCGCTGCGGACGACCATCGTCCTGGCCACGAGCTCCGCGAACTGATGCAACTCGATAAACACCGTGGCGAGTCGTCGCGGAATACTGTCCCGCCAACGCGCCGAGCCGCACCAGCTGTCCGCCGTGCGGCTGCAGGAACGCGAAATTCGACCGGCCCGCGACCGAGATGATTCTCTCCCCTTTTTGAGGGGAAACTATTCCGGATCAGCGTTCTTTATGCAACGCGCGGTTATGGCGAGGCCAGGGCGATCGGGTGAAGAACCAATCACCCATGTCGATGCCGTGCCCGGCGATGACGGAAAGCGGCCCCGCGGCCCACACCGGGATCGACAAAGACACATCTTAAGATATATCTTGAAACCGATCTTCAGTCGCCATATCTTACGATATATCGAACCCTAGGGAGTGAATTCGATGTTCGGAAGACATCATCGCGGTCATCGCGACGATCATGGTCACCGCGGCGATTGCGGCGGCGGCGACGAGATGTGGGCCGGCGGCCGCGGCCGGGGCGGCCGCATGTTCGGTCATGGCTTCGGCGGCGGGTTCGGCGGCCGCGGCTTCGGTGGCGGCGGCGACATGATGCGCGCCGGCCGGATGCTGGCCCAGGGCGATTTGCGCCTGCTGGCCCTGGCCCTGATCGAGCAGCAGCCGCGCCACGGCTATGAGATCATCAAGCTGATCGAGGACAAGACCGGCGGCTGGTACAGCCCGAGCCCGGGCACGGTCTACCCGACCCTGACCTATCTCGAGGAGGCCGGCTACGTCACGGTCGAGGCCGAGGGCAGCAAGAAGCTGTACACCATCACCGCCGAGGGCCGCGCCTATCTCGACAGCAACCGCGGCATCATCGACGCCGTGCTGGGCCGCCTGGCCGCGGCCGGCGAGAAGATCGCCTGGGTCAACAAGATGATGGGCGGCGAGCGGGACCGCGAGCGCGAGCGGTCGAGCCGGCTGCCGTCGCTGGTGGTCGCGGCGCTGGACAATCTGCGCGAGGCGGCGGAGCAGAAGCTGGGCGCAGGTGCCGACCCGGACGCCGAGACCCGGATCGTCGAGATTCTGGCCCGGGCGGCGGCCGAGATCCGGCGCAACTGAGGGCGGCGGCATGAGCCCCGCCTTCCATCCCCACCCGGGCCCTGCCCCGGCCCTGGCCCGGCTGCGCGACGCCGGGCTGCGGCCGACCCGGCCGCGCCGGATCCTGCTGGCGGTGCTGGCCGAGGCCGACCGCGCGCTCGACGCCCAGGAGATCCTGGGCCGGGCGCGCCGGCTGGACCCGCGGATCAGCCTGGCCACCGTCTACCGCTTCCTGGCGGCGCTCCGCCGAACCGGCATCGCCGGCTGGAGCGACGACGCGCCGAAGCGCCTGGCCATCGGCCCGGCCACCGAGCCGGCGCCACCGCTGGAGACGCTGACGCTGGGCGAGGTCCAACTGCGCGCCGCCCTGGCCGACGTGCTGCGCCAGTTCGGCTACCGCCTGGTCCGCGCCCGGTTCGAACTCGAGGTCGAGAAGCTGCACCCTGACGCGCCGCTGGCCGACGCAATGCCGGCCGGCACGGCCTGGCCGGCGCCCGCCCGGCTCCGGATCGGGTCCTGACGCCGCACCGCGGCTTGGCATCGCAGGAGGAGTCCAGATGTCGGATGCTCTGCTGCTCGCGGCGGCGCTGCTGCTGGTCGTCACCGCCGCCGTGCATTCCGTGGCGGGAGAGCGGCGGCTGATCGGGCCGGTGCTGGCGCGCCGCGACGGCATCCTGAAGAGCCCCCTCGCCCGCTTCATCCTCCGCTTCGCCTGGCACATCACCAGCGTGGCCTGGCTGGTCATCGCCCTGATCCTGCTGGCACTGGTGCTGGACCCGCCGGCGGTGCGGTGGTGGGCGGCGGCCGGAACCGGCGCGGCCTTCACCGCCATCGGCGCCTTCACCGCCATCTCCAGCCGCGGCCGCCATATCGGCTGGCCGTTCCTGACCGGGATCGGGCTGGCGGCTCTCGCCTCGCTGCTGATCTGAGCCGCTTCGCGATGCGTCGCCGGGCGGTGTACGGTGGCGTCGCGAGGAGGAGGATGACATGGCGAAGGCAGCCGGGCGGGTCGACTCCGCATCGAGGATCATCAAGGCGTCGCCGCCCACCATCTATCGGGCGCTGATGGACCCGGAGGCGCTCGCGGCCTGGCGCCCGCCGGAGGGCATGACGGGCGAGATGCTGGCCTTCGACGGGCGCGAAGGCGGCCGCTACCGCATGTCCCTGACCTATATCGACACCGGGCACGACGTCCGCGGCAAGACGACCGAGCATGCCGATGTGGTCGAGGGGCGGTTCCTGGAGCTGGTCCCGGACCGGCGGGTGGTGGAGGTGGTCGAGTTCGAGTCCGACGACCCCGCCTTCGCCGGCGCCATGACGATCACCACTGCCCTGGCCGCCGTCCCGGGCGGCACCGAGGTGACCATCCGCTGCGACAACGTCCCCGACGGGATCCGGCCCGAGGATCACCAGGCAGGCCTGGCGTCGACCCTGGCCAATCTGGCCGCCTTCACGGAGTGAAAGGGGCCGATGGCGGTCGATCTCCTCATCGACGGGCCGGCGGAGGCCCGCACCACCATCCTGCTGGCGCATGGCGCCGGCGCGCCGATGGATTCGGCCTCGATGACCGCGGCGGCGAAGGCATTGTCAGAGGCCGGGTTGCGGGTCGCGCGCTTCGAGTTCGGCTATATGGCGGCCCGCCGCGACGGCCAGCGCAAGCCGCCGCCGCGCGCCGAGACCGTGATTCCGGAATATCGGGCGGCGGTCGACGCCCTCGGCGCCACCGGGCCGCTGATCATCGGCGGCAAGTCGATGGGCGGGCGCGTGGCGTCGATGGTCGCGGACGGGTTGCACGCCGCCGGCCGCATCGCCGGGCTGCTGTGCCTCGGCTATCCGTTCCATCCGCCGGGCAAGCCGATGCAGCTGCGCACAGCCCATCTCGCCGGGCTGGCGACGCCGACCCTGATCTGCCAGGGCACGCGCGACGAGTTCGGCACCCGCGACGAGGTCGCCGGCTACGCCCTGTCGGACCGGATCGAGCTGCTGTGGCTGGAGGACGGCGACCACGATCTGAAGCCGCGCAAGAGCGTCTCCGGCTTCACCGCCGCCGACCATCTGAGAACCGTCGCCGCCGCCGTCTCGGACTGGGCCGGGAGGATCGGGTAACCCCTACTCCCCGCCCTTCCGCCGGCCGGACAGGGCGACGATCATGCCGTGCAGGGTCCGCACCTCCTGCTCCGACAGCTGGGCGCGCTGCAGGAAGGCGCGGATGTTGCGCTGCATGCTCGGCTTCTTCTCCGGCACCCGGAAGAAGTTGCCGGCGTCCAGCGCCTGCTCCAGATGCTCGAACAGGTTGACCAGCTGCTCCTTGCTCGCCGGCGGTGCGTCCTCCTCATAGTCCAGCCGCCGTTCCGGCGTCCCATCGCCGGCGGTGAACCACTCATAGGAGACCAGCAGCACCGCCTGGGCCAGGTTCAGCGATGAAAAGGCGGGGTTCAGCGGCACGTTGACCACGGCATCGGCCAAGGCGACGTCGTCATTGGTCATGCCGGTGCGTTCCGGCCCGAACAGGATGCCGGTGCCGACACCCGCGGCATGGTGGGCCCGCATCTCCGTCGCCGCCCGGCGCGGCGTCACCACCGGCTTGAGCTGGTCGCGCAGCCGCGCCGTGGTGGCGTAGACGGCGCCGAGATCGGCGATCGCATCCTCGGTGCGCTCGAACACCCGGACATGGTCGAGCACGGCATCGGCGCCGGAGGCGGTGGGCACCGCCTTCGGGTTCGGCCAGCCGTCGCGCGGCCGCACCAGGCGCAGATCGGTCAGGCCGCAATTCAGCATCGCCCGGGCCGCGGTGCCGATGTTCTCGCCCATCTGCGGCTCGATCAGGATGATCGCCGGGCCGCCCAGGCTGGGGTCGCGGGTCTGGTCGGTGCCGGCCATCAGAACCGGTCCATCAGTTGGGGGCCGTGGCGCCGGCCCGCAGCAGCGCATAGGTGAAGCTGTCGCCCAGCGCCTCGAAGGAGGCGTCGATGACGTTGGTCGAGACGCCGATCGTCGACCAGCGCGTGCCGTCGGCATCCTCGGTCTCGATCATCACGCGCGGCATGGCGCCGGTGCCTTCGTTCGAGCGCAGGATGCGGACCTTGAAGTCGACCAGCCGCAGCGGCTTCAGGCCGGGATAGATCGGCTCCAGGGCCTTGCGCATGGCGTTGTCGAGCGCGTTGACCGGGCCGTTGCCGAAGGAGACCTCGTGCAGCGACTTGCCGCCGACCCGCACCAGCACCGTGGCCTCGGATTCCTGCACCACCTCACCGCGGGCGTTGAAGCGCCGCTCGTCGACCACGGTGAAGCGGTCCATGGCGAAATAGGCCGGCACCTGGCCCAGCATGCGCCGGGCCAAGAGCTCGAAGCTGGCGGCGGCGGTGTCGTAGGAATAGCCCTCGAACTCGCGCTGCTTCACCAGGTCGACCAGCCGGTCGACATTGCGGTCCTTGGGGTCGATGGCGACGCCGATCTCGGCGAAGCGCGCCAGGATATTCGCCCGCCCGGCCTGGTCGGAGACGACGAGATGGCGGCGGTTGCCCACCCGCTCCGGCGCCACATGCTCGTAGGAGCGCGGGTCCTTGGCGATGGCGGAGACGTGCAGCCCACCCTTATGGGCGAAGGCGCGGCCGCCAACATAGGGCGCGCCGGACTGCGGCGTGCGGTCCAGCCGCTCGTCGAACCAGTGGCTGAGATCGGCCAGCGAGGCCAGGCCGGCCTCGGTCACCCCGGTCTCGTAGCCCATCTTCAGCACGAGCGTCGGGATCAGGGTGACGAGATTGGCGTTGCCGCAGCGCTCACCCAGGCCGTTCAGCGTGCCCTGGATCTGGCGCGCCCCGGCCCGCACCGCGGCGAGGCTGTTGGCGACGGCGTTGCCGGTGTCGTCATGGGTGTGGATGCCCAGCCGGTCGCCCGGGATATGCCGGGCCACGGCGGTGACGATGTCGGTCACCTCATGCGGCAGCGCGCCGCCATTGGTGTCGCACAGCACCACCCAGCGCGCCCCGGCCTCGTAGGCCGCCTTGGCGCAGGCCAGGGCGTAGTCCGGATTGGCCTTGTAGCCGTCGAAGAAATGCTCGCAGTCGAAGCCGACCTCGCGGCCGCGGCCGACCACCTCGGCGACGCTGTCGCGGATCAGCTCGAGATTCTCCTCGCGCGGGATGCCCAGCGCGACGTCGACATGGAAGTCCCAGGTCTTGCCGACGATCGAGATCGCCTTCACGTCGCAGTTCAGCAGCGCCGCCAGGCCGGGGTCGTTGGCGGCGCTGCGGCCCGGCCGCCGGGTCATGCCGAAGGCGGTGAAGCGGGCATTGGCCAGCTTCGGCGGGTCGCGGAACAGCGCGTCGTCGGTCGGGTTGGCGCCGGGCCAGCCGCCCTCGACATAGTCGATGCCGAGCGCGTCGAGCTTCCTGGCGATGGCGATCTTGTCGGCCACCGAGAAGTCCACGCCCTGGGTCTGCGCGCCGTCGCGCAGGGTGGTGTCGAACAGCCAGATCCGCTCGCTCATCGCCTCACCCCACCCGGCGCCACAGCGTGCGGTCCGGCTTGTCCTCCAGCGCGATGCCGGCGGCAATCAGCTGGTCGCGGATGCGGTCGGCCTCGGCGAAGTCCTTCGCCGCCCGCGCCGCCCGCCGGGCCGCCACCAGCGCGTCGATCTCGGCGTCGTCCAGCCCCGACGCCGCCTTCGGCCGCCAGCGGAACCAGTCCTCCGGCGACTGACCGAGCAGGCCCAGCAATCTGCCGCCAGCCAGAAGCTCGCCCTTGAGCCGCGCCTGCACGGCCGGATCGCCCGCCTTGTTCAGCGCGCCGGCCAGGTCGTGCAGCGCCGCCAGGGCCTGCGGCGTGTTGAGGTCGTCCTCCAGCGCGATCTGCACCACATGCGGCGCGTCCGACGGCTCGCCCGCCTCGACCGCTTCGACCGCGCGCAGGGCGCCATAGAGGCGATCGAGCGCCGACCGGGCCTGCCGCACGCCCTCCTTGGTGAAGTCGAAGGGCTGGCGGTAGTGGCCGGACAGCAGCGTGTAGCGCAGCGCCTCGCCCGGGAACTCCTCCAGCAGGTCGTGCGGCGTGTAGAAGTTGCCGAGCGACTTCGACATCTTCTCGCCCTCGGCCATCAGGAAGCCGTTGTGCAGCCAGGTGCGCGCCATCACCGGCGTGCCATGGGCGCAGCGGCTCTGCGCGATCTCGTTCTCGTGATGCGGGAAGATCAGGTCCAGGCCGCCGGCATGGATGTCGAAGACGTCGCCGAGATGGGTGGCGGCCATGGCCGAGCATTCGATGTGCCAGCCCGGCCGGCCGCGGCCCCATGGGCTGTCCCAGCCCGGCTGGTCGCCGGTCGACGGCTTCCACAGCACGAAATCGGCCGGGTCGCGCTTGTAGGGCGCGACGTCGATGCGGGCGCCGTCGATCAGCTCGTCGCGGTTGCGGCGGGAGAGCTGGCCGTAATCCGGCATCGACGGCACGTTGAACAGCACGTGGCCATCGGCGGCATAGGCGTGGCCCTTGTCGATCAGCGTGCCGATCATCTCCTGCATCTGCGGGATATGCTCGGTGGCGCGAGGCTGGATGTCGGGCAGCAGGGCGCCCAGCGCCGCCATGTCGGCGGCGAAGACCTCGCCGGTCCGCCGGGTCAGGTCGCCGATCGGCTCGCCATTCGCCTTCGCCCGCTCGATGATCTTGTCGTCGATGTCGGTGATGTTGCGGGCATAGGTCACCCGCGGATACAGCGTCCGCAGCAGCCGGTACAACACGTCGAAGACGACGATCGGCCGGGCGTTGCCGATATGGGCGTAGTCATAGACCGTCGGGCCGCAGACATACATCCGCACATGGCTCGGGTCGATCGGGACGAAGCTCTCCTTCGTCCGGGTGAGCGTGTTGTGCAGAGAGAGCGCCACGGGTCGCAGTCCTAAGGTCAGACCTGTCCGGTCGGGACCGCGACGATTACCAGATCAGGCCCCCGGCGTCCAAGGGTCAGGCCGCAAGGCAGCCCGATCAGCGACGCTTGCCGAACCAGCCCTTGCGCTGCGGCACCACCGGGGTGCCGGCCATCAGCGGCGGGCCGGCGGGGGCGGCCTCCGGCTCGTAGAACTGGGCGGTCAGGGACGGGCGATGGGCGCGGGCCGACGCGGCAGGCGGCTCCGCCACCGCAGGCCCCAGCCGGGCCGCGCGGGCGGGTTCGGCCG
>NZ_JASATH010000276.1:0-7323 GCF_038440215.1 Inquilinus sp. OTU3971
CCCCCGGCGGGGGGGGGGGGGGGCGCCCGCCCCGGGGCGGGGAGCTGCGGGCGGACGCCGTGCTGCTCGCCACCGGCCCGTCGGTGCCGCGGATGGCGGCCGAGGCCGGGCAGAGGATCGACGACGGCACGCCGGTCTCGCTGCTGGTCACCACCAGGCCGGTCGGCGCGCCGCTGAAGGCCGTGCTGAACACGCCGCGCGTGGCGATCCGCCCCGCGCCCGGCGGCGCTTTCGCGCTGGATTCGGCGTGGTCGGAGGAGGAGGTGGAGCTCCGTCCAGACGGCAGCTACGGGGTACGGCAGGAGACCGTCGACGGCCTGCTGGCGGAAGCCTCGAAGGTCCTGGAGGGCAACCCGAAGCTGGAGCTCGACCGCTATGGCGTGGGCCGCAAGCCGATCCCCGGCGACGGCGACCCGGTGTTCGGCGAGCTGCAGGCGATCCCCGGCTATTTCGTCGCCTTCAGCCACAGCGGCGCCACGCTCGGGCTGATCGCCGGCGAGCTGCTGGCCTTCGAGATCGCCACCGGCGAGCGGCACCCGATGCTGGCCCCGTTCCGCCCGGAGCGCTTCCGGACCGGTGCCCGATAAGGGCAGATCCGGCACCCGCTCCGTCCCGAGATGAGCTAGGATGTGGCTCAAGGGAGGGCGACATGCCGTCGAGCTTCAACGTCAATCACGCGGCCGGCTATGAGCAGCTGATGGGGCGCTGGAGCCGGACGCTCGCACCTCTGCTGATCCAATTCGCGGGCATCGCCGACGGCGAGCGGATCCTCGATGTCGGCTGCGGCACCGGCAGCCTGACCTTCGCGCTGCCGCACGCCGCGGATCTGAGCGAGATCGCCGCGATCGACTACTCGCCCGTCTTCGTCGAGGAGGCGCGGCGCCGTAACAAGGATCCGCGGATTGCGATCCAGGAGGCGGACGCCTGCGCCCTGCCGTTCCCGGACGGCGGTTTCGACCGCGCCCTGTCGCTGCTCGTCCTCCACTTCGTCAGCGACGCGGCGAAGGCGGTCGCCGAGATGCGCCGCGTGGTCCGTCCGGGCGGTGTCGTCGCCGCCGCGGTCTGGGACCATCTCGGCGGGCTGCCGGCGATGCGGATGATGTGGGACACGGTGGCCTCATCGAGCGCAGCCGCGCGTGAGGCGCGCAGCCGGTACCTGTTCCAGCCGATGATGCGCCCGGGCGAGATGAAGCAGTGCTTCATCGGGCAGGGGCTGGCGGAGGTGGAGCAGACGTCGCTGGCGATCCGGATGGACTACCGGTCGTTCGACGACTACTGGGAGCCGATCGCCGCGGGCGAAGGGCCGCTGGGCAAGTATGTGTCGGCGCTCGATCCCGCCGGGCGCGCCGCGACCGACGCCGCGGTCAGGGCCGCCTATGAGGGCGGCGAGCCGGACGGGCCCCGCTCCTTCGCCGCGGTCGCATGGGCCTGTCGCGGTATCCGTCCGGTCTCCTGAAGGACGTCAGGTCGGGTTCGCCCGGCCCCGCTCGATGGGGGCCGGGCGGCGGCGCGGTTCACTGGGCCGCGACGGTCATGGCCGACCGGGCGGCCTGCTCGATCACGGCGGCGACCTCCTGCGGGCGGGATTCGTAGACCGAATGGCTCGCGCCCTGCAGCACCGTGACGTGGCTGCGGGCCCGCTCGTAGTAGAAGCGCTCGAGGTCCGGATTGATGATCTTGTCGGCGGCGGCGACGATGCCCCAGCTCGGCTTGGTCTTCCAGGCCGCCGCGGTCATCGGCGCGGAGAACACCCCCGCCGCGGTCGGGACCTGGGACTGCGCCTCGAACTGTGCCTGGTCGAGCGGCAGGTCGGCCGCGAAATCGGCGGGGAACAGGTCGGGCCGCAGATGGGTGAAGCCGTCCGTCGATTTCACCACCGCGCCGGGCTGCTGCTGGGTGAAACTCGGCATCTTCTTGCCGAGATCGGCTTCGTCCTCGCCGACATCGGGCGCATGGGCCGCGACATAGACCAGGGCCGCGACATGCGGGTCCTCGCCGGCCTCGGTGATGATCGACCCGCCATAGCTGTGGGCCACCAGGACGGTCGGGCCGTCCTGCTCGGCGAGCACCTGCCTGGTGGCGGCGACGTCGGCCGCCAGGCTGGTCAGCGGCTGCTGCACCATGGTCACGTGGAAGCCATCACGGGTCAGGATGTCGTAGACCGGCTTCCAGCCGGAGGCGTCGACCCAGGCGCCGTGGACCAGCACGATGTTCTTGATCGGCGCCGCGGCGGGGGCGGCCGACGCGGCCGCGGGGGCGACGGAGGCCAGCAGCGAGGCCAGCAGGAGTATGCGCTTGCTGTGGAACGGAGACATGACGCCACCTCGTTTGTTGAGCGTTGGGAGAGGTCTCCGCGCGACCCGGAAGAAGCGTCGTCGGGACCACGAGATGAAAGGTACGGCGGTCCCCGGCCCGGCCTCCATTCTACAGGAGGGCTGTCGGAACCGTGCATTCCGGTCGCCGGACAGAGACTTTGGTATGGGGTCGGAGCCGGGCTCCGGCTGCGCAAACGGCAGAGCCGCGGAGCGATCCCTCGCGCCGCGGCTCGGTGTCTTGCCCTGGGGCCGGCGCAGTCAGCGCCCGGCGACCCTCACTCTCGATAGCTGTCGGCGGCGCCGTCGAGGACGATCGTGCCGCCATCGATCAGGACCGGACCATCCGGCGGGCCGGGCTCGATCGTCGGCCAGACCGCGGGCAGATGGGCTTGGCGCCGGGGCCTCCGCGGGGACCGGACCACCGGGCCGGTGGCTGCGATCCACAGGTCGATGCCCCGGGCCGAGGCGCGGAGGCCGAGGAGATGATCCGTGCCGTCCTCGCCGGCACCGTCCCGGGTCGCGAGCCGGATCTCGAACTCTCCCGCCTGCCGCTCCTCCGACGGGCCGAGCGGCTGCCGCGAGCATGACAGGTGCAAGACGTCCAGCCGGCGGGTGCCCGAAACGTCGCGGCGGGAGGTGAATGAGATCGACCAGTTGAAATACTGCGCGTCGCCGGTGTCGATGTGGCGCCGAATGAAGGCGCCCGATCCGCTCCAGAACATCGCCTCCTCCCAATTCTGTGATCGTCGAGACAGTCACAGCATGGCGGACGGCCCGGGGCGGACCCATTCCACTGTGGTTTGCGCCGGCTGGCGTTTTCGGTGGCGGGGGATAGACCTAGGTATAGGTCGCCGATGCGCCGGGGATCAGTGGGTCTCGCGCCGCAGCGCCGAGGCCAGGCATCCGATCAGCACCTCGGCATCGACCGGCTTCTCCAGGAAGCCATGGGCGCCGCCGGCCAGGGCCTTCGATCGCGTCGCCGCGTCGGTGTAGGAGGTCATGAAGATCATCGGGGGAGCCCCGCCCTGCACGTTCAGCAGCGCCTGCAGATCGAGGCCGGTCATTCCCCCCATCCGGACGTCCACGACCATGCAGGCCACCGCGGACCGGCCCGGGAAGGCCAGGAACTCCTCCGCCGAGGCGAAGGGCAGCGCGCGGTAGCCCAGCGAGGACAGGAGATCCTCCAGCGCCTCGCGGATGGCCTGGTCGTCGTCGATGACGGCAATGACAGGGGAATGGGACACGATACCTCGGCGGACGGCAAAACGGGACTAAGGCCCGCCCATCTTGGATAGCCGAGGGTCCGCTGCGCGGATACCATACATAGGTCCAGGACGGAGCGGCTGTCCGTCCAGCCCCGGGCGTCACCGCTCCAGCAATTCCGTCTTCCGCACCAGGTCGGCGACCGATCGGACCGCCATCTTCCGCATGACGTTGCCGCGGTGCAGCTTGACCGTGATCTCGCTGATGCCGAGCAGGCCGGCGATCTGCTTGTTCATCAGCCCCTTTACCACCGCCGCCATGACCTCGGTCTCGCGCGGGGTCAGGGTGGCCGCCAGCGCCGCCACCTCCTTCGCCGCTGCGGCGTCGCGGCGCTGCGCCATGTCCTTGTCGATGGCGGCGGCGACCGCATCCAGCATGTCCTGGTCGCGGAAGGGTTTGGTCAGGAAATCCGTCGCCCCGGCCTTCATCGCCCGCACGCTCATCGGGATGTCGCCATGGCCGGTCATGAAGATGATCGGGCGGGTGTTGCCGCTGCGCGCCAGCTGGGCCTGCAGGTCCAGCCCGCTGAGTCCCGGCAGGCGGACGTCGAGCACCAGGCAGCCGGGCCGGTCGGCCGGGGCGGCGTCGAGCAGCTCCCGGGTCGAGCCGAAGCTTTTCGTCTCGATCCCGACCGAGCGCAGCAGATCGGCCAGCGCCTCGCGGATGCCTTCGTCGTCGTCGACGATGAGGACGAGGGGGGCGGATGCCGTGGCGGCTGGTGCTTTCATGACGCTTGCGCGGTGTCCGCCGGCAGCGCGAACTCGAACACCGCTCCCCCCTGCTCGTGAGTCCTGGCCGTCAACCATCCGCCATATGTCTCGATCGTCGAGCGGCAGATCGCAAGCCCCATTCCCATGCCGCCCCGCTTGGTCGTGAAGAACGGCTCGAACAGCCGGGCCTGGACCTCGTCGGGAATCCCCTTGCCGCGATCGCGGATCGCGACGCGCACCTCTGCGTCGGGCGCTCCGGGACCGTCGACGCTGACCGTCAGCTCGCGCGCGGCAGCCTGGGTTTCGGCCATGGCGTGCAGGCCGTTGGTCATCAGGTTGATCAGCACCTGCTGCAGCGCCACGCGATCGGCCCGGATCGGCGGGACCGAGGGCGCGAATTGGGTGACGACCGTCGCGGCATGGGTGCTTAGCTCGGTCTCCAGCAGCGCGACCGTCTCCTCGATCAGCGCGCGCAGATCGATCGCTTCGTCGCTGCGCTGGTCGCGGACCAGCTGGCCGCGGGTGCGCTGCACGATCTCGGCGGCCCGCCGGCCGTCCCGCACCGTGCGCTCCGCCGCCCGCACCGCCGCTTCGACATCGGGCGGATCCTTGCCGAGCCAGCGCAGGCAGGTCTGGGCGTTCATCACCACGGCGCCGAGCGGCTGGTTGATCTCATGGGCGATCGAGGCCGACAGCGCGCCGACGGTCGCCGCCCGCGACGCTCGCGCCAGCTCGGCCTGGACCGCGAGCTGGGTCTGCTGGATCTGCTCGCGCTGGGTCACATCGACCATGGCGACGACGACGCGGCCGAACTCGTCCGCCTCGTCGGGGAAGGCGATGCCGAGCAGGACGGTCAGCACCTGCCCGTCCGCCGCCGCCAGCTTGGCTCTCCCCTCGAACTGGCTGCTGCCGTCGGCCACCGCGGTCAAGACCGCCAGCGGGGCGGGGTCGTCGGCCGGCAGGAAGCGCTCGATCGGGCCCAGCGCCTCGGCGGGCGACGGCAGCCGCAGCAGCTCCGCCGTTGCGTCGTTGACATGTACGGTCCTGATCCGCCGGACACAGTCCCGGGCGAAGGCCGGATGCGCGCGGGCATGGGCGGCGAGGTCCTGCACGCCCTGCTGCCGCAGCGCCGCGAGCATGGCCCTGACCTCGGAGAAATCCTGCTCCCACAGCGAGACCGGGGCCTGCTCGAAGATCGACCGGTACCGCTTCTCGCTGCGGGCCAGGGCGGCGTTCGCCTGCACCAGCGACCGCTTCGATGCCTGGTCGCGCAGGAGAAGCACCGTGGTGATGCCGATCGCCGCCAGCGAAATGCCGCAGCGGACCACGGCCGAGGCATCCGCCTCCTCGCCGTGCGCGATGAAAAAGGAGAGAACCGCGAGGCCGGCACAGGCCAGCGCCAGGAGGATGAGGCCGCGCCGCGAGAAGGTGTCCGATGCCGCCAGCATCACCAGCACATAGAGCACCGCGATGGCGCCGGTGACATCGGTGAAGGTGTCGACGACGAAGACGGCCGCGCCCAGCACCAGCGCCAGCAGGCGGTGCCGCCGGCGGCGCCCGGGATGGATTCGCGCCAGGCCGGGCCCGGAACCGGGCGCGGGGTCGGCGGGGATCTCTGCGGCGTCGTGGCTCATCGAGGGGGCAACTTTGCGGGTTCAGTCGACCGAGCGGACCCGGTCGGAGTCGAGGATGCGGCGGGCGAAGTCCGGCATGGTCAGGCCGCCGCGCACTGCGGCATCGAGCGCCGCCTCCTTCTGCCGGATCGCGGCCAGGCGGTCGACCACCGCGGCCAGGCGGTCCCGCGGGATCACCACCACGCCGTCGAGGTCGCCGACCAGCACGTCGCCGGACTCCACGCGCACGCCGCCGACCACGATCGGCAGCCCGGCCGTGCCCGGCCCCTGCCGTGCCGGCGAGTTCGGGGTGATGCCGGCCGCGAACACCGGCAGCCCGACCTGGCGCAGACCGGCCAGATCGCGCACCAGCCCGTCGGTCACCAGCGCCACGGCGCCCTTGTTGCGGGCCATGCCGGCGACCAGGTCGCCGATCACCGCCGTGCCCTCATAGGCTCCGGCGGCGCAGACCAGAACGTCGCCCGGCCCGGCGATGTCGAGCGCGGCGAACACCGCCAGGTTGTCGGCCGGGCCGCAGTCGCAGGTCACCGCGACGCCGACGAAGCCGGCGGGATCGACCGGCTTGATCCGGTGGTGCAGCGCGCCCGAGCCGTCCATGGCGTCGACGGCGAAGCCGGTCTGGATGCCTTGCAGGGCCTCGACCAGCGCCGGGTCCGGCCGGGCGAAGCGGCGGCGGATCGTCAGCAGCGGCGGATCGTCGATCATGGCGCACCCCATTTGGCAACGGGCCCATCGGTCCGGGCAGACGCTATACTGCCCGGCAAAGCCAAGGCAACAGCATGGAGGGTGGGCAAAAGCCGACCTTGACATCCAGTCGGCCGCGGCAGCCACGCGCCGGCCACGTTCCCCGGTGTTGACGGAGGACATGTCGGGAAAGACGGGGACGCGGCCGGGTAGGGCGCCCTGGGCGATGACCGGCTCATAGGGCCGGCCGGTCATCGACGACAGGGTGCTCCATTGCGGGTGGGCATGGACGACGGCATGGACGTCCGGACGGGCCCGATAGATTTCGGCATGGAGCGGAAGCTCCAGCGGCGGCCGTTCGGTTCCCCGGCGAAGGGAACCGTCGCGGTCGACCGGCATGATGCATGGCCGGGTGGCGCGGCCGCCGTTGAGTGGCCAATCCGTTGACACAGAAGACGAGGGCCCGGACTTGTGCCGGGCCTATCTCCTAACTGCCTGATTTTCTGGGGGGAAATGGTGCCGAAGCGGGGATTTGAACCCCGGACCTACTGATTACGAATCAGTTGCTCTACCCCTGAGCTACTTCGGCGCCGCAGGGCGGGCACCCTATACAGGGCGCACGCCGCAGCGTCAACGGCCGGCGCGGCTCAAGCCGTGGCGGCGGGGACCACGGCCGTGGGGGGGGGGGGCGGCGCCCGCGGGGGGGCGGGCGCGGGG